>NZ_JAGFPF010000380.1:0-1634 GCF_025962695.1 Candidatus Symbiopectobacterium sp. NZEC135
CGGCAAAGTGTTCCTGACGCCAGCGCAACTGGCGATGCTGATGGAGGGTATCGACTGGCGACAGCCAAAGCGACTGGTTAACTCTCTGTCTATGTTATAAAAATACCTGTCCCGTTAGCATAACGGGCTATGAGCATAATCCCTTCTGATGACATCCTTCTGCTGAAACAGCGCCTGACCCAGCAGGAAGCGCTGATACAGGCCCTGCAGGAAAAACTAAACGAGCGCGAACGCGAGATTGAGCGGCTACAGGCAGAGCTGGACAAGCTGCGCCGCATGAACTTTGGCAGCCGCTCAGAAAAACTATCCCGCCGTATCGCACAGATGGAAGCCAGACTCACCGCGCTTCAACAGGAAAGCGATGTTCTCACTGGCCGGGTGGATGACCCGGCAGTGCCACGCCCGCTGCGCCAGACCCGCACTCGTAAACCGTTCCCTGAATCACTGCCCCGGGATGAAAAACGCTTGTTGCCAGTAGAAACGTGCTGCCCGGACTGCGGCGGCACGCTGTCCTGGCTCGGCGAAGATGCTGCAGAGCAACTGGAACTGATGCGCAGTGCCTTCCGGGTCATCCGCACCGTGCGGGAGAAACATGCCTGCCGACGGTGCGACCGAATCGTTCAGGCACCGGCACCTTCACGCCCCATCGAACGCGGTATTGCCGGGCCGGGGCTACTTGCCAGGGTGCTGACATCCAAATATGCAGAACATACGCCGCTATATCGTCAGTCTGAAATCTACGCCCGTCAGGGTGTGACACTAAGCCGTTCCGTGCTGTCGGGTTGGGTGGATGCCTGTTGCCGGTTGCTGTCACCGCTGGAAGAGGCTCTGCAACACTATGTACTGACCGATGGCAAGCTTCACGCCGACGACACCCCGGTGCCGGTGCTACTGCCGGGGAATAAAAAGACGAAAACGGGGCGACTGTGGACTTACGTTCGCGATGATCGTAACGCGGGCTCACCTCAGCCGCCTGCAGTCTGGTTCGCCTACAGCCCGGACCGAAAAGGTATCCATCCACAAACCCATCTTGCTGACTTCAGTGGTGTCCTGCAGGCGGACGCCTATGCCGGGTTCAACGAGCTGTACCGTCCGGGTCGAGAAGCAGGTGAAATAAAGGAAACGGCCTGCTGGGCACATGCGCGGCGTAAAATCCATGACGTGCACATCCGAACGCCCTCGGCAACCAGCGAGGAAGCGCTGAAGTGCATCGGGCAACTGTATGCTGTCGAAGCCGAGTTACGCGGGTTACCGGCAGAGCAGCGCCTGAGCCAACGCCAACTGAGAGCGAAACCTCTCCTGAAGTCGCTGGAAGGTTGGTTGCGAGAAAAGGTGAAAACGCTGTCGCGCCACTCAGAACTGGCAAAAGCGTTCACTTATGCCCTGAACCAGTGGTTAGCCCTGACGTACTATGCAGAAGATGGCTGGGCGGAAGTGGATAACAACATCGCGGAAAATGCGCTGCGGCTGGTGAGTCTGGGGCGAAAAAACTGGCTGTTCTTCGGCTCTGATCACGGAGGTGAGCGGGGAGCGCTGTTGTACGGACTGATAGGCACCTGTCGGCTGAACAGCATAGATCCGGAGCGCTACCTGCAGCACGTACTGAATGTCATCGCCGACTGGCCAGTGAGCCG
>NZ_JAGFPF010000381.1:0-1634 GCF_025962695.1 Candidatus Symbiopectobacterium sp. NZEC135
GACAGGCGCAAAGGATGTGCTTGTTGACGTAAGAGCTGCCGGTTCGCCATTAGCGAATCACCCCCAAAAAGGCGTCTTGCAGTTGGAAGAATTCGTCCATTGCATCAGCAAAGCGCACGCCGTCAGCCAGATAGTCAGGATGTACTAATCCTTTTAATTCAATGGTGTCATTGTTAATGGAAATCTGTAATTGCCCAGTCATCGCAAAATGGCACCCATCCATAATTTTTTCCTGAATTTGCGCTGATTTTTGCTGCAATAATCCGGGGGTGTTTTCGCTGAGCTGAGACCAGATCCATATTTGCCCATCAACATTACTGATTAACAAACTGGGATAATTTTCAAAATCGAGCGCAATGGTTGAATGACCATCAAAATCACTCAGAATGGATTCATCCACTCCACTGTGCAGTAGCGCATCGCGAACCAACGTTACAATATCAATATACATTTCAGTTATTCCTTTATTAAATGGTTTTCACAACATTGATTGACACCGTATCGGTTATTTCACCGAACGACATCACTTCAAGATCTTTAAAGCGTGACTCCAGGAAACGCTTTAGAAAACGGCGTATATCGACCGAAGAGAGCACAACTAAATCTTTACAAGACATCGCGACACTCTCCATGGCCAGTGCAAACCGATCAATCAATTCATCTGCCACAGCAGGCTCCAGATGCAGGAACACTCCCGTTGAGGTATTTCTAATACTCTGACGAATCTGGTCTTCAAACTCCGCAGATAACATAATCACGCGCAGCGAATTTCCCACAGAGAATTTATGGCAAATATAACGTGAGAGTGCACCACGTACATGCTCTACTAGGGAAATAACCTCTTTTTCACGCGGTGCCCATTGGGCAAGTGCTTCCATAATTAACCGCATATTACGCACCGAAATACGTTCACTCAAAAGGCGCTGTAATACTTCAGAAATTCGCTGAATAGTGGCATGACGCATCACTTCTTTCATCAGGTCAGGGTATTTCTCTTCCATTTTATCGAGAATATGCTTTGTTTCCTGAACACCGAAATACTCATTAACGTGACGAATCAACACTGCGGCCAAGGTGTAATACATTTCATCAATACCGCTACGCAGCTGATACCCTAATGCCGCAACAGAGTCCCGCTGTTCTTCGGCAATCCATTGCATGTTTTCAATGGTAGATACCGGTATCCCAAGTTGCAGCAGCTCTTCAGAGCCGTTAACCACGCGGTATTGATTGAATTTTATTTGAAAACGCTCTGCGCTGATTTCATTGATTAACACAGATACAGTTTCAGACTCTATGTGTTCGGACGCTCTCACCGTTATTTCTGGCAGGTTTATCCCATAGTCAATGAAGAATTGACTGCGAAAGCGTTCAGTAATGTTCGCCTTTACCAGTATCTGTTCATCGCTTTTGTTAACGACCAGAATCAGGGGGACCGTTTCTGCTGAAACATTATTCAGATTGTTAATGATGCCGAGTGAACTTTCCCCTTCGGCTAACACATCCCCTTCATAACGTTGATGTGACGCTGCTGCCTCCAGATCGACCTGTGCCTTGTTGTTTTTCCAACGTTGATAACCGTAAAGTCCGGCGAGCAGCAATGCCAAAATCATAAAGACAGAAAAAGGGAATCC
>NZ_JAGFPF010000382.1:0-1633 GCF_025962695.1 Candidatus Symbiopectobacterium sp. NZEC135
CCCAGCGTTAACACCACGTTGACGGTTGGATGGGCACTAACGCCGTGGTTGCAGCTGGAAGGTGCCGCCACGTTGCCACTCAGCGATTCACAGGGCGGACAATACCGCACCGCGCTGACCGTGATCCCTTTTCAAAGCAGCAGTGATACGCTTGCATTACAAAGTGCTGCACTGTTTGGTGATGCACGTTATATGAACCGTTTTTACGGGGTTAACCGTGAGCAAAGCGCACGCGCTGGCTATTCCCGCTTCGATGCGCAGGGCGGATTTTACGCGGTGGAGAGCAGTCTGACCTGGGGACATCAGTTTACGCCGCACTGGGGAACGTCACTGAGCGTGGGTTACACCTGGCTCGGCGACCGGGCGGCAGAGAGTCCGATTGTGTACCGCCGTAATCAGACCAGTGGCATCATGGCGGTGAATTATACCTTTTGAGGGTACTCATCCATTTGTGGTTGGCAGCGCTCACACCCGGCGAGGATAATCTTGTTGTAATATAGGGTTTTCTGCCAGCCAGTATGAGGTTAGTTATGCTTCAGTTCCGCCCGTCAACCGCAGACGATATTCCGCGTATTATGGCTATTTGGCGTAACGCCGTTGATGCAACGCATCATTTTCTGACACCACGCGATCGCGCGGCGATTGATGCAGAACTTTGCGCCTTTTTCCCTCAGATTACGCTCACGCTGGCGCTGGAGTCCAACGGTAACATCGTCGGTTTTATGTATTTACATCATGGGCATCTGGAAGCGCTTTTTGTCGATGCCGATTCTCATGGCAAAGGCATTGGCCGTGCGCTGATCGGAGCTGCGTTGGCGCGCTATCCGCAACTGACCACCGATGTGAATGAACAAAATGTCCAAGCGCTGGCTTTCTATCAACGATTGGGTTTTGTGCGCACCGGGCGCTCTGCGCTCGACGGGCAAGGGCGGGCCTATCCGTTGCTGCATTTGCAATATCTGTCGCCGTTATGATGTTGTCTCTCGCTTTGCTACCACGAGAGAGCTGAGGGTTGTCGACATTGATGACGGCTCAGTCATTGCCTGTGAACGCAATAATTAACAATATCAGCATTTTGCATTGACTGTTTTGTTCTGTGATAGGGGTTGAAAATCACCGCTGTCCCGCTAAAGAAATCCCTGCTAACGTCGTTAAAAATAACGTATCCCCTATAAGATATGGACGTGTAGCATGTGCAAAAATGGCATTTTAAAAACCACGCAAGCGCGCTTTAGCCTATTTCTTATCGGCTTTTTCGGACTATTACTCATTCTCACGTTTGTGGTTATCCGCCAATTTGTTTCTCCCCAGTTGATTGAAAATGAAAGCAATCTGATCCGCCTCACCGTTGACCGTCAGGCACGAGCGATCACCGAACAAATGAACCGGGTGCAGGCGCAACAGAAAACCATCACCGAACTGGTCAGCGTATTAAGCAGCGAGCAGATTGATACGCTGCTCCCCAATCTGGTTAATCAGTACAACGATCTGAACGTGTTTGGCGGGGGGATTTGGCCATTACCGGGCGTGCGTGATGCGGCGCGCGATCGCTTCAGCACCTTTTTTGCCCGCGATGCGGCAGGCCAACTGCACGTCAATACGGTGTGGAACCAGCCGCAGTCAGAAAAATATT
>NZ_JAGFPF010000383.1:0-1626 GCF_025962695.1 Candidatus Symbiopectobacterium sp. NZEC135
TGTTGAGCAGATCCCACTCGTCGAGAATGCCGACCAGATGATCGTTCTCCAGCACGGGCAACTGTGAAATGTCGTACAGACGCATACGCGCGTGAGCCACTGCCAGCGTATCGTCGGGCGTGACAGCGACGGTTGCGCGATCGTCGTGGCGATAGGTAATGAGATCGCGCAGATCGCCAAGGTGTGGGCGTTGGATCAGCCCTTGCTCCAGCAGCCAATAGTCGTTAAACATTTTCGACAGGTATTTGTTGCCGCTGTCGCACACCAGCGTTGCCACGCGTTTCGGCTCAGACTGTGCCTGACAGTAGCGCAATGCGGCAGACAGCAAGGTGCCGCTGGAGGAGCCAGCCAGAACACCTTCCAAACGCAGCAGATCGCGGGCGCTGGCAAAGGCGTCTGCATCGCTGATGGCGTAGGCGTGTCTGACCTGCCGAAAATCCGCCAGTGGCGGCACGAAGTCTTCACCGATACCTTCCACGCGCCAGCTTCCTGCTTCGCCGTAATCACCGCGCTGCACATAGTCTGTCAGGATCGAACCTTGTGGATCGGCCAGCACAAATTCGGTATCGGGAGAAACGTCTGCAAAATAGCGTGCCAGCCCGCCCAGGGTGCCGCCGGACCCAACGCCGACCACCACGGCATCGACCTGCTCATCCATTTGTCGCCACAGTTCCGGTCCGGTACTGCGATAGTGAGCTAACGGGTTGGCCGGATTGTTGAATTGATCGATGTAGTACGCATCAGGCTGGCTGTGCGCCAGACGCTGTGCATAGTCCTGATAGTAGTCGGGATGTCCCTTGGCGACATCGGAACGGGTTAACAGCACTTCGGCCCCGAGTGCACGCAGGTGGAAAATCTTCTCGCGGCTCATTTTGTCCGGCACCACCAGCACCAGACGATACCCTTTTTGCGCGGCGACCAGTGCCAGCCCCAGACCAGTATTGCCCGCGGTGGCCTCAATGATGGTCGCACCCGGTTTCAACCTGCCTTGCTGTTCTGCCTCTTCGATCATTGCCAGCGCCACGCGATCCTTGATGGATCCACCTGGATTTTGATTTTCCAGCTTGACGAACAGGCGGCACGGGCCGGTATCAAATTGGGTCAGTTCCAGCAGCGGCGTATTGCCAATAAGCGAGAGTACGGACGTTGGCGCAGCCATCGTTTATCTCCTCAATCCTGAAAGCTGCATCTTACTTTCTGCGTTAAAGGGGAATTAAATAAATAAAAATCCCATGAATATGCACTTTCCTGATATAAAACTCTGTTTTGGCCGTAAGGATGTGTGAAAGGATAGCGGTGTAGACGGATATACCGTTGTTTTTCTGCGGGTGTTATCCCAAAGCTAAAGCGCTGCTTAACTTTGCCACTCTTTGTATTTTACCCGTCGCTACAATTCAGGATTAATAGCATCAGATGTCGAAAAATATCTCAGACTGATGACAATGTCCGTTGTTAGGTGAAGTGCGGCGATGGGGTCGTAGCGGCGTAAGCCGCCGGAGTGCCCCTCGTCGCGATTCGCCGAGAAACACGGACGTGGTTAACAGCACAATCTAACAGCCCCTTTGTGGGGCTGTTTGCTTAACGATATGACAACGTTAGCGTTTATAACGCGATAGTCACCTTGCC
>NZ_JAGFPF010000384.1:0-1623 GCF_025962695.1 Candidatus Symbiopectobacterium sp. NZEC135
TCATTGAAAGTTTGTCATCGGACCAGCTCAAATTGCTGGACGCGACATTTGGACGTGACGGAATACTGGGCTGGGTATACGGTTCGGGCTTTCCTAAATCTCACCACGCGTTAAAACCGGCGCTGGAACCGATTACCCTTGCCCGCAAGCCGAGCAAGGGAACCATAGCATCCAACGTAGGCGTGTATGGTACCGGCGTTCTGAACATCGGCGAATGCAGGATCCCTCTGGCAGAGGGGGAATCCCCCTATGATTATCCAAATGGACCGGGTGGATCTGAGCCCAACCATATGTGGCGAGGCAGAAGTAAAGGTGATGGAGGTATCGCCAGACAAGGAAATCCTGATGGTCGCTGGCCTGCCAATGTTATCCATGATGGCAGTGATGCAGTACTTACGATGTTCCCGTATACCCCTCAGCAGATGGAAATTAATAGCGCCAGTCGGTTCTTTTATTGTGCGAAAGCCAGCAAAAATGACCGCGATGAAGGGAACAATCATATGTGTGTAAAGCCCACAGCACTGATGCGATACCTCTGCCGTCTGATTACCCCCTCAGGTGGCACTGTACTTGATCCCTTTATGGGGAGTGGAAGCACCGGCAAAGCTGCGGCGATGGAAGGATTCTGTTTTATCGGTATTGAGCGAGAAGAGGATTATGTGAAAACTGCTCGCAGGCGTATTGCGGCAGCACGGAGTACCACAGCTCATTCTGATGATGCAGGAAGGCACATTGATAAATGAAGACGGGTTAAATTCCTCTATGAGTGTGTTAGCTCAGATTTGAGCTAACATTTTTATGGCTCAGTGCATAACCTCATCTGGCAGGTAGCTTTGTGCCAGGAGCGGACTTAGTTGGCACGCACATAGTTTGCAACAACAAGCGATCTACTTATTTTGTGCTAGCTTTATCATTCATGCGTACAGTAGTGATCGAAAATTCAATGAGTTATAAGTGTTCTCTGGCGGGATAACTCGCATACGCGTTATCGTGAAAAAATGGATTTGACAATTGTCAGTAATTGTCTGACCTTAAGTAATCATTGACAGCATGGTCGGGCTGGTCGAAGTGGCTAAACGTGCACGCGTGTTATTAAAATACTAGCCGGTCAAGAGTTCACTTTCACGGATGCAGAAAAATGAAGTTCAAAAATCAAGTTTATGAAGATTTAGTTAAAGATTTAATTAATGACGCTTTTTACATTGAATCCAGATCCAATAGAGGTAAAATTTCTACAATTCGACAATATTCAGAAGTTGTCATACGCAAATTATGTGACATCCCTCAAGGCGAAGAAGTTACACTCGGTAATTTCGAAGTTATTAAAAAATTAAAGGCCGCAAGTTCAAATGATAAATTTTTAATGGGGGCTGTTAGAAAGCTACAAAAATTAGGGAATAAATGCACCCATACAAAAAACCCAAAACCGATTCTTGATACTGATGTGGATTCTGCGATTGATGCGTTGTTTAAGTTGTATGCAAGCTTGTTTATTTTGTACTTTAAAAAGTATAAATTTGGCTCCAGCAATGAAATTGTGAGCGTATTTTCCATACTCCCTCCAATCATTAGGTTTTTTGTTCTCGACAACCTTTATAATAGTGATAAAAGCAATTTGCTAGT
>NZ_JAGFPF010000385.1:0-1621 GCF_025962695.1 Candidatus Symbiopectobacterium sp. NZEC135
CCGTGTTATCGGCATTGACGCTTCCGCCAAACCGGAACAAACCAAAGCGCAAATTCTGCGTATTGCACAGAACACGGCAAATCTGGTGGAGCTGGGCCGTGAGATCACAGAAGAAGACGTGGTGCTGGATACCCGCTACGGTGGGCCGGAGTATGGCTTACCCAATGAAGGCACGCTGGAAGCGATTCGTCTGTGCGCCCGCACCGAAGGCGTATTGACCGACCCGGTTTATGAGGGAAAATCCATGCACGGCATGATCGACATGGTGCGTCGCGGTGAGTTTCCCAAAGGTTCCAAAGTGCTGTATGCCCACCTAGGCGGTGCCCCGGCACTGAGCGCTTACAGCTATATTTTCCGTAACGGCTGATTCTGGCGGCGCTGCTGGCCCGTTTGGGCCAGCGTTATCAAAAGGGTAACTGCGTGGTTGAGAGCACCTGACGCAACCCCATAAAGGAGCGTATTTGTCGCACTCCGGGCAGGAATAACAACTGCTCGGCATGTAACTTATTGAAACTTTGATTATCTTTGGTGCGAAGCATCATCATGTAATCGAACTCTCCCGTCACCACATGACATTCCATACACCCACTGATGTTTTGTGCCGCCAGTTCGAAATCGGCAAACGACTGAGGCGTCGAACGGTCCAACACCACGCCGATAATCACCACCATGCCGGCATTTAACGCTTCCGGATTCAGCAGGGCCACCGTACCTTTTATCAATCCAGCCTGTTTTAAACGTTCTACCCGTCGCAGGCAGGCCGGAGGGCTGAGATTAACTTTTTCTGCCAGCGCCACGTTGGAGAGTGAGGCGTCCTGTTGCAGCAGTTGCAGGATGGCGTAATCGAATTTGTCGAGGTCAGCGGACTTTTCTTCTGTGGTGGTTGGAGATAATGTTTTTGTTTTCATTGTGTTGCCCTTTATTCGTCGCCTATAACCCATGCTGCATAACATAAAATTGCGTGTTGTAGCCGATATCGTTCAGCTAAAACCATCAATTATCCTCAGCGCTGCTGAAAATGAACGCTATACCCTCGCAGCAAACAATATTATTAACACATCGCTTTTCCCAATAACCATAAGAAAAAACGATGAGAATAGTGTCCTGAGGTGTTTGGATGCCCATAAGGTGTGGAAAAAGAACGTGATAGAAATCCCAGATGCGAGGGTTCAAGCATGTCAGAAAGTGTTCAAATGTGACAAAAAATGCGTATTTCCCGAGTGGCCGCTTTATAATCCGCCTTTGACGTTTTTCGGGCAATCTGGCCCGAGATGAATAGTCTATCCTTGATTTTCAACAACGCATAAAAGGGAACTTCTTATGCAACTCATTATGAGTCTTATTGGCATGGCTGTGTTGGTGCTGGTTGCCGTTTTGCTTTCCAGTAACCGCAAGGCTATTCGCCTGCGCACGGTGTTGGGCGCTTTCCTGCTCCAGATTGGTATTGGCGCATTGGTGCTTTATGTGCCGCTTGGGCGCAAGATATTGGCAGGGATGACCGAAGGGGTTGCCCTGATTATTGGTTACGGCAACGAAGGCGTATCGTTTATTTTTGGTGGCCTGGCGTCCGATAAGATGTATGAGCTGTTTGGCGGCGGTGGCTTTGTGTTCGCACTGCGGG
>NZ_JAGFPF010000386.1:0-1618 GCF_025962695.1 Candidatus Symbiopectobacterium sp. NZEC135
GCGTATGGTCAGCGCCGATTTCGGTTTTCGCCGTGAAGGGCCCGCCGAGGATCGCAAAGTGGGCTTGCATCGCGGCGGCGGCGCATTAATGGATGTCGGGGTTTACCCTATTTCGTTTGCATCCTGGGTCTTCCAGCAGGTTCCGTCCACGATCACCGGCGTTGCCAGCCTGTACGAAACCGGTGTGGATGACCTTTCGGCCATGACGCTGCTCTACCCGGATGGACAAGTGGCGGTGTTGTCCTGCTCGATCAACACCCCAACGCAAAAAGAAGCGCGGATTATCGGCAATAAAGGGACCATCGTTATTCCCGAATTCTCCAAAGCGACCTCCGCCACGCTGGCGGTGATCGGCGAAGCACCTATAACGGTAACCTCCCCGCTTGAAGGCAATGGCTATAACTACCAGGCCGCCGCTGTGATGGCATGTTTGCGCGCAGGAAAAACCGAATGTGAGCTGATGCCGCTCGATGAGAGCCAGGCGATTATGGCGCAGATGGATGAATTGCGGCGGCAGTGGGGGGTTGTGTTTCCGGGGGAGGATAAACAGTGATTTAAACAAGGTCGTGTGTGCGTTGGGCAATCACGACCTTGGTCTCTCTATTAGCAAATACGTTTTATTTGACAGCTTAAGTCGGAGTACGAGTAAATATGGGCGCTTGTTTGTTTTGCTCAAGCAAAGTGCCCGTCAATATCGCATCTTTTAAACTCGTATGTGACATTTTGGTGTTTGTCAGGCTGGCATTCTTCAGGTCTGATTTGTCTAATCTTGCTCTCGTTAGATTTGCGTATCGGAAATTGGCATTGGGGAGTTTCGCGTCGACCACACTTGCTCTGCTCAGATTGGCGTTAGAAAAATTGGCGCGCTCTAAATCAGCCCTATTCAGGATGATATTGTGTGCTTTGGCATGTGAGAAATTGGTATCAAAGCCGGTCACCGCCACTAATTTTGCATCTTGAAGGTTTGCTTCTGTGAAGTCGGTTGCACCGAGCGTTGCCTTATCCATATCCGTTTTGGACAAGTTCGCCCGGGAAAAAGAGGCTCCAGCCAAGTTGGCACCCGATAAGTTAGCCTTGTACAGATTTGTGCCTACTAACAATGATCCCGTCAGATTTGCGCCGGATAAGTCAGTTTTTGCCAGTTGCGCACCGCTCAAATCCATGTTAGTGAGATTGTTGTTAGCTAATGAGGTTGTGGCTAAATTAACATTGCGTAAATCAATTTTTCCTTCATTGGTCAACGGGGATGAGGGAAGAGGTAGGTGATGTTGGGCGCGAAATACCAGAGACTTACATACGTTTTTATAGATGGACGATTGAATTTTCCCCTGCGCCTTTTTACCGTTCTTCTCAACCTGAACATTTATCTGCGCGCCTTCGTTGTTTTTTCCAGGAGAGGTGAAGGTGATGGTGTATCCCGAATGGTTGACCGTCATTATTTCGGGTATTTCTCTCTCGGCGACAAGGGTGCTTGTTAATGCCTGAATAAATGCATCGTGCTTTCTTTCATTGGTGTCACGTAGACCGCCAAAACTAAAGAAATTCATAATGTATTCTAATAGTGTGCGGGGAGCGATGGCTTTGTCTTTGGCCGAATCAGTGCCTACACCGGTAACAC
>NZ_JAGFPF010000387.1:0-1609 GCF_025962695.1 Candidatus Symbiopectobacterium sp. NZEC135
CGATTGGCAACAGCAGAAGCTGCATGTGCAGCGCATTATCGCCTTGCGCAGCGCTCTGCTGGCCGATGAACGACCTGATGATGATCAACTACCCGATGATATCGAAGCGATGGCTGATGAACTGACGGCGTGCGAGCGTGAATTGGAGGCGCTCCAGCAGGCGTCTGTATTGGTATCCCCACACGTGGACAAAACCCAGATTGCCGCCGTGATCGCCGAGTGGACCGGCGTGCCGCTCAACCGCATTTCGCAAGGAGAAATAGAGGTGGTGACTCGCCTGCCTGAGTTCCTGGGTGAAACCATCAAAGGCCAAACGTTGGCTATCGCACACCTGCACAAACATCTGTTGACGGCGCGAGCGGATCTGCGTCGTCCCGGTCGTCCGTTGGGCGCTTTCCTGCTGGTCGGGCCGAGCGGCGTGGGGAAAACGGAAACGGTGTTGCAGATTGCCGATCTGCTGTTCGGCGGGCGTAATTACCTGACCACCATCAACATGTCGGAATATCAGGAGAAACACACGGTATCGCGCCTGATCGGTTCCCCGCCCGGATACGTAGGGTTTGGTGAAGGCGGTGTGTTGACCGAAGCCATCCGTCAGAAACCCTATTCAGTCGTGCTGCTGGACGAAGTGGAAAAGGCCCATCCTGACGTGCTTAACCTGTTTTATCAGGCGTTCGATAAAGGTGAATTGGCCGATGGTGAAGGGCGGGTCATCGATTGCCGCAACGTGGTGTTCTTCCTCACCTCTAACCTCGGTTTTCAAACCATTGTTAACTATGCCGCCCATGCGTCACAGGATGTGCAGACGGAACGCTCGAATGATCTGCTGGATGCGCTCTATCCCGAGCTGGCGGCATTCTTCAAGCCGGCGCTGTTGGCGCGCATGGAAGTCATTCCCTACCTGCCGTTGGATCACGCCACGATGGTCGCCATCGTCCACGGCAAGCTGGCGCGCCTGGTGGCACTGCTGCAACAGCGTTTTGGTGCCGAAACCGTGATCGACGAGGCGGTGCCGGAAGAGATTCTGCGTCTGGCAAACCGCAGCGAAAACGGTGCACGAATGCTGGAATCGGTGATCGATGGCGCGCTGTTGCCACCGGTTTCATTGCAACTGCTGCAACGCCTTTCCGCTGGCGAGCCGGTTCGTCGGGTGCATTTCCAGGTGAAAGAGGGCCAGTTCCAGTCTGAGGTGGAGGGCTGAATATGCAACGAGCCCTCGATCTGGCGCTGGGACTCACGCAACCCCGCGACGAAGCGGCGTTGTGCGACTGGCTGCTGGAGACCATTCAGCGCGTCTGGCAACCGCAGGGGGTGCTGCTGGGCATGGTGGATGTCAGCGGCCGTCAACTGACGTGCCACGGGCACGTTCATGATGCGCCAGTATCGTTGCAACTGGCGGTGGATGATTTTAGCCACCCACTGGCCTACGTATTGCACAAAAATCAGGTGCGCACCTGGGATTCTTTGTACGGCGGCGCACGCATCGAGCATCACGATTTTCGTCAGATGTTGTGCCGTGTTGGCACGGCCTGCGGGCTGCATGCGTTACCGCTGTTGGCAGAAAATGGCAAACCGCTGGCGGTGTTGGCGCTGCTGGATTCGTCTGACC
>NZ_JAGFPF010000388.1:0-1608 GCF_025962695.1 Candidatus Symbiopectobacterium sp. NZEC135
AACGGCGCCAGTCCTCGACTGCTGTAGCCCCCGTACCCGCTACTTTCCGGCAGTTCCACCGCCCATTCCACCAATCGGGGGGTTGCCTGGGTTTCCAGAGAACGACCGCCGGGAATGCGCAACGACACTTGCACGTCGTCTTGCAGCGCCTTATCACTTTTCACGATAACCGTAATGCGGTTGCTCAGTGTCCACTGTTCGGTGTTGTCCAGCGGCAGTGGCTGACGCTCACTGACAGTTCCTGCGGTGGGGGCGAGCAGATTTAACGTAACCGCACGGGCTTGCAGTGCAAACGGACCTGGCTGAGAGCGGCGAATTTGCTGCCAGAGCGTGGTGAACGCCTGGGGCTGGAATGTAGCGCTGTCACTATCCGGGCCGATAAGGGCCAAACGGGGCGATGCGCTATCGAGAAACGCCGCGATATGGCGTTGCAGATCGGCGGGCTTAACGTCTTTGATCAGCGCATGGGTCATAAAAAGCTGCTGCTTTTTGTCAAACAATGGCATCTGGAAGGCTAACGCCGTGGTTATCTGATCGGCCAAATAGTCATTCTGATAACGCTGCTGGGTGGCGGCCTGCTGGCTGAGCTTGGCGAGCAGGCGTTGACGCACACCGTTTAGTTCGTCATCGCTGACGGGGGATGTCGCCATGCGCTGCACTTCCGTCCAGAGTAAGCGCAACGCGCCCTGATAATCTTGCCCTGAAGGACGCACAATCATCAGTTGCTGGCGCCGTTTTTCATCGAGCAATGCCCCTTGCTCGTTGACTGAGGCGGAAGGGAGTTCGCCGTTGTCTACCAATACGCCAAGGCGTTGGTTAAGGATAGGTATCCAGAGATTATCCAACAGGTCGTCACGCTGCCCTGCGGCGGTATTCAGCGGTGCGACGGCATCGCGCTGCAAGGAAAACTGGATCACCCGATCGCCATATTCACGATCAAAAATAGGGGAGACCAACAGGGCGGATTGTGGCGCAAAGCGCTGCCATTCTGGATTATCCGGCGTGGCGGGTTGAACGGGTTTAGCGGAAAAATAACGCGAAATCGCGCTTTTTATCGCGGATTGATCCAGTTCACCGACAATCACCAGCACCATACGTTCAGGCTGATACCAGGTGTGATAATACGCTTTTGCCTCGTCTACCGGTGCCTGACGAACGATATCCAGCAGGCCGATAGGGTCGCGTTCAGCATAGCGGCTACCGTGATAACGCAACTGTTCCAGTGCCTGATTAATGCGAAAACCTACGCCCTGACGTACTCGCCACTCTTCGACGATCACTCCGCGCTCTTTTTCAAACGCGTCCTGCTCGAATGTGATGCCCTGTGCCCAGTCGGACAGGAGTTGCAGGCCGGTTGCGGTCTGCTCAGGGGTAGCCTGTGGCAGCGAGAGCTTGTAGGTGGTGGAATTGAAGCTGGTCACGGCGTTGACGTGATTGCCCAGCTTGATGCCTTGTTGCTCAAGCTGTTTAAACCCGCTGGTGCCGGGGAAATGGGTGGTGCCTTTGAACGCCATGTGTTCAGTGAAGTGCGCCAACCCACGCTGCTGTTCGTTTTCTTGTAGCGAGCCGCTTTTCACCAGCAGGCGCATCTCGATGCCTTTCTGTGCG
>NZ_JAGFPF010000389.1:0-1604 GCF_025962695.1 Candidatus Symbiopectobacterium sp. NZEC135
CATCCCGACGTCCCCCCATTTTGATAACCCGCAGTTTGTGGCGCTGTACCATGAAACTATCCAGAAAATTGATCAGGGGAACCTGTCCGTCAAAGACGCGGCATCTTCCTTTGCGAAAAGCGCCGATCGCATCCTGAAACGTGCCACGAAATAACGCCCTTCGATCACGTCATGAACGCCCCGGTCATGCGCCGGGGAACACGGTTTCACCGGGATAGCCAAGGTACGGAACACGATAATGATTACCTTTAGTGCAACACTGACCTGCCAGTACGACGCGCCCTTTTCCCCGTTCAGCGCGGCCGATCTCAACAAAGGCTTGGCGTGGCTGAAAGCGAGTGGATTTGATGCGGCGGAGCTGTGCATATCGGATTATCAGGGGATCGATATTGCACGGATAGCCGATGCGTTAGCCTCGCACGGATTGGGCTGCACCACCATTGCCAGCGGGCAGGCGCGTAAGCGAGAAGGGCTATCGCTGCTGTCACAAGACTCGGAAATCTTGCGCCGCACGCGTCAGCGCCTTTTTGAGCATATCGATGCGGCAGCGGTGCTGGGATCTTATGTCACGATTGGCTCGTTGCGTGTGGCGGATACGCCATTGAACGCAACACGTTATTGCCAGCTTTTGGCGCAGGGGCTCGCTCCTTGCCTGGACTATGCGCACGCACGCGGCGTGACCCTGATCGTTGAAGCACTGAATCGCTATGAGGCTGAGCATCTGAACAGTGCAGAAGATATGGTGCAGTTTCTCGATCTTATTGGCTCACCGCCGCAGGTTGGCATTTTGTGGGATGTGTTTCATGGCAATATCGAAGACCGTGACTTTGCGCAGGCCATTGCATTGATGGGGCCGCGCTTGCGACATGTGCATTTTGCTGATTCTAATCGCGCTTTTCCTGGCTATGGGCACTTGCCGTTTGATGCTATCTACCGTCAGTTGCGGCAGTTTGATTATCAAGGTGCCATCTCGCTCGAGTGTCTGTGCCGACCGTCAGCTCAGGCGGTGATTGAGGAGTCCGGGCCATTTATCCAGCGTTTGCGTCAGTTGTAACGCACATAAGCGTACAGATAGTCTGGTCTTTAAGCAGGGGTATGGTTTAGCATCGGTATTAATAATGTCAACTGACGGAGTCTTACGATGAATACGCGTACCATGGCGATATTGCTGACGTTGTCCTTGAGCGGTGCCGTGCAGGCCGATGCTACATCATTTTTGGCACAGCAGGGGCTAGCGGGCAAAACGGTTGAACAGATGGTCAACACCATTGACCAATCAGCACAAGTGCGACCGCTGCCCTATTCTGCATCGATCAATGCGACCCAATTGATGCTGACCCAAGGGGAGCAGAAGTATGTTTATCCGCTGGGCGACAAGTTTTATTTGTCGTTTGCGCCCTATGTCCAGCAAACGCACCCCTGCTTTAATCACAGCTTGTCGGGCTGCCAGGGGGAACTGGCCAACACGGCATTCAACGTCAAAATTACTGACAAGCAGGGCGCTGTCATTGTGCATAAGAACGTGACGAGCTACCAGAATGGTTTTGTGGGTGTCTGGTTGCCGCGCAATACCGAAGGAACCATTGAGGTAACCTATCAGGGAC
>NZ_JAGFPF010000038.1:0-40541 GCF_025962695.1 Candidatus Symbiopectobacterium sp. NZEC135
TTTAAGCCCGTAGGCTTTACGATAAAGTCCTGTGAGTGCCCACACAGATTGTCTGATTAATTGTTAAAGAGCGTTGCCACATCTACCGTGGCGCGGGAGGCGTATATTACGCTGCACCGCTGAAAAGTCAACGTTAATTTTTCAATTTCGCGTTTAACTTTCCGACTGTTACCGCAACTGCGAATCGCTGTTGCCGTGTCAGTGGAGGCGCAGTATAGACACTTCTCGCGCCCTGACAAGGGCTAATTTCAATTTTATTTCTGAGTGCCTACTATTCCGCCAAAAAGCCACTAAAGCGGTAGTTTTTCCAACGATTCAAAGCCGAAGCGCTGCAAAACGGGCCACAGGGTCGCCACTTTAGGCGTGATCGTCATGCAATACGCCAGATTCTTTTCCGTGCTCAGCGCCGGTGGTTGTTCAAGGTTAGCAAGATGCCATGCGGTTCTTCTGGCGATTGCCGCTCCGGAATCCACCAGTCGCGTGCCGTTTGGCAACACCAACTGTAACTCTTCAGCCAAAAGCGGGAAGTGCGTGCAGCCAAGCACGACGGTATCTGGAGGCTCAGGCAATTTCAGCCAGGGGTGGAGAATGTGCTGCAACGCCAGTAAGGATACGTTATCCCCTTGCAACTTAGCTTCCGCCAGTTCCACTAACTCCGCCGACCCCAGCAGCAATATCTGGCAGTCCGTGGCAAAACGGGCAATCAGTTCATGGGTATAGGAGCGTTGCACTGTGGCACGTGTCGCCAGAACGCCGACGATGCCATTGCGTGTCAGTTTTGCGGCAGGCTTCACGGCGGGCACGACACCGATCACCGGGAAAGTAAAACGCTCACGCAATGCGGGCAGTGAAATGGTGCTTGCAGTGTTACAAGCAATCACCACGGCGGCCAGTTGATGGCGCTGTTGTACCGCAGAAACGATGTGAACCACACGCTCAACGATAAAGTCTTGCGGTTTCTCACCGTAGGGGAACGCTTCATTATCGAAGGCGTAGATATAATGAAGATCCGGCAGCAACTGCCGAATCTCGTTATACACAGATAACCCCCCCACGCCGGAGTCAAACACCAACACCGTGGGGCGGGCGGGCAGGTTAGAAGGTGTAGCTTCCGTTGAGATAGTACTCTCTTCCTGCCGTTTGATAGCCATATGCTGTCTCGTACTCTTTATCAAACAGGTTGGCGATTCTACCACGAACTGTGAGATGAGAGGTGACAGGATATGATACAGCGAGGTCTACTGTGCTGTAGCTTGGCAGACGACGCTGCTCAAGGTTGTAAGAACTGGTTGCGTTGTCAAAACGCTTACCGCTGTATTGATAAGCGATGTTGACATCGAAATCATACATGGTCCAATCCAACTGATACTTGGCTTTTTGTTTCGCGCGTCTTGCCAGCACTTCATTGTCAGCATCTCGACGAGCATCGAGATACTCCAAAGTAAGGCTATGGCTGAAAATGCCAGTGGTTACGCTTCCCGTCCACTCCACGCCTTTAATAGTCGCTTTGTCAGTATTAATGTACCTACCAGCCGAATCAGAACCGATTAAATTATCGATTTCATTACGATAGGTAGCCAAACGCCAGAAAAGTGGTCCCGTAGTTCCCTCAAGGCCAGCTTCCCATTGACTAGACTCTTCAGGTTTCAGATTGCTATTCGCCCACCATCCGCCATAAAGCTGACCAAAGCTAGGTGCCAGAAATGCTGTACCATACGATAAAGTAACGCGATAATCGGGGACGAACTCCCATCCAGCCGCAGTCTGCCAAGTATTATGGCGATCATATTGCGTACTATCATCGGTACGAACGGCACCTTCCAGCGTTAACTGATCAAAATAACGCTGCTGCGCTGACAAATACAATCCAGTATTTTCACGTGAATACGCTTCACTACCTGAGCCCGATTTTTTCTCTTCCCGACGCCAGTCTACGCCACCACTGACCGTTCCTGAACCAACCTGGACAGCGTTGCCCCATAACACGCTGCGCTGGGTAATCTCTGCAAGTGAATAACCTGTAGAGTAGTTACCGTTTGTACTATTGAAGTTATAGTCCTTATAAGTCTGATAGCTCCCTACTAACTGAGAACTCCATCTTTCATGCTGAAAACGTAAGCCCGAATCAAAACTTTTGGAATAGAGTTGGCGTACATCGCTATAGCTATCAGAATAAATACGATCGTAATCCGTCGTATTGTTGTAACCATAAGAGCGGAAAAAACCGGCCACATCATCATTAAAGCGATGCTCAACACTGCCCCAAAGCGATTTGCTGCGAAAACCGTCATTATCTTTATCAGCAGAGAACGTTGAAGAAGGATATACATTGTATCCTTGCGTTTCATCAAAAGCCCCAGCCAAGGATACCGCCGTATTTTCCCCCAGATGCTGTCGGATACTTCCATCATAGCTCTGAGTACGATTTGAGCCCACACCAGCCTGCAATTTTCCACCATCACTTTCTTTTTGCGTAATGATGTTAATCACACCGCCAATGGCCTCAGAACCATAAGCTGCGGAACGAGGGCCGCGAATAAATTCGATACGCTGCACGAGAGAAACTGGAATCTGGCTGAAATCAATGCTGCCAGTCACGCTCGTGGAAGCTAAACGCACGCCATCCACCAATACCAATACATGGTTGGAGTTCGTACCTCTAATAAAGAGAGAACTCATTTGCCCACGTCCACCGTTCTGCCCAATATCCACACCGGGTAAACGACGCATCACATCATTTAGGCTTTTCGGCTGCCAACGATCGATATCCTCTCGAGTCACAACATCAATAGGCGCCAACACCGTATTCACAGGCTGTTGAAAACGGTTAGCGGTAACCACCATGGTGTTGTCAGTTTGCTGCGCCCAGCCAGAAAAAGCCGTGGCAGAGAGCGCTGCCAACAGCGATAATTTTTTATAAGACATGTAGTTAGCATCCAAATTACATTACGGATGCCGCATTACCACAATCGATAGCTCGCGACGATCGTGAACATTGCGACGTAAACCGGCAGGTCTTCGGGCTTGGGTGACATTGCTGTTGCAATCAGAAACGACGACTTCCCACCCGCAGGCAGTGTCTGCATTCAATGCTATCGTTTCTCTTCCCCTTACCGCTGCGCGTCAGCTCCAGATTTTCACTGGATTCCCTTTTAACTCACACTGCGTCAGCACACAGTGCAATACCGGCACGCTATGCTACGATGGTCGCTTACGGATGTCTAGACTTCCGCTATGTGAAATTATTATCGCAGCAACAACGCTGGACATCCCTTCGAGATGCCCTACAATCCCGGCCAGTAAACTTCTTTTCACCTTTATTATCGTTTTGAAGCCGAGAACCCCATGACGCCAGAGAACCTGCCCATCGAACAGTATGACGACCAGCTTGCACAAAAAACGGAACGTCTACGGCAGATGATGGTGCCCTTTGCTGCGCCTGAGCCAGAGGTGTTTCGTTCCCCGGTCAATCATTACCGTATGCGGGCCGAATTTCGCATGTGGCACGAAGGGGACGATCTCTACCACATCATGTTCGATCAGCAGACCAAACAGCGGATCAGAGTCGATCAGTTCCCTGCGGCCAGCGTGTTGATTAATCGACTCATGCCCATTCTGATCGATGCATTACGCAACGATGCGGTACTGCGCCGCAAGCTGTTTCAGATTGACTATCTGTCGACGATGAGCGGTGAAGTGGTGGTGACGTTTATCTACCACAAAGCGTTAGATGAGGAGTGGCAACAGCAGGCATGCGCGCTGCGCGATGCACTGCGCGCTCAGGGATTCGCTCTGCAACTGATTGGCCGGGCAACAAAAACGAAAATCTGTCTCGACAGAGATTATGTGGATGAGCGCCTGCCCGTCGCCGGGCGTGAGATGACCTACCGCCAGATTGAAAATAGCTTCACCCAGCCCAATGCCGCCGTCAATATTCACATGCTGGAGTGGGCGCTGAAGGCTACCGCGGGCTCAACAGGCGATCTGCTCGAGCTGTATTGCGGTAACGGCAACTTCTCATTGGCATTGGCACGTAATTTCAATCGTGTATTAGCCACCGAAATCGCCAAACCGTCTGTCGCCGCGGCACAATTCAACATCGCCGCGAACCAGATTGATAACGTGCAGATTATTCGCATGTCGGCAGAAGAATTCACCCAAGCACTACAGGGTCAGCGTGAATTTACCCGTTTGCAGGGTATCGATTTGTCCGAGTATCAGTGCGACACCATTTTTGTCGATCCGCCGCGTAGCGGCCTGGACGACCAAACGCTGTCCATGGTGCAGGGGTACTCGCATATCCTCTACATCTCCTGCAACCCGGAAACCCTGTGCAATAACCTGACCCAACTCACGACGACGCACCGTATCACGCGTCTGGCACTGTTCGATCAGTTTCCCTACACCCACCATATGGAATGCGGCGTGCTATTAGAGAAGAAGGCGTAACCGCCTTCTCAGGCTGATGACAAAGCCCGTGGTTAGGTGAAGTGCGGCGATGGGGTCGTAGCGGCGT
The DNA here is from genome assembly GCF_025962695.1 of Candidatus Symbiopectobacterium sp. NZEC135. Taxonomy (NCBI): domain Bacteria; kingdom Pseudomonadati; phylum Pseudomonadota; class Gammaproteobacteria; order Enterobacterales; family Enterobacteriaceae; genus Symbiopectobacterium; species Candidatus Symbiopectobacterium sp. NZEC135. Next base: position 4,517 of record NZ_JAGFPF010000038.1, read on the forward strand.
GAGCCGCCGGAGCGCCCCTCGTCGTGATTCACCGAGAAACACGGACATGCCGAAAAGGGCTTGCGTAACCATCAGGATGCAGGCGCGTCGTCTACCGGGCGACGCTTTTTAAGCCGCAAGCCAATCCAGAACACCAACACCACACACAGTAATGACGGCAGGAAGTTGGAACCAATCTGCGGATATTCAACGCGAACCAACGCGCTATACAGCAACAACCCCAGCAAAAAGCAGGCAGCAGCCAGCAGCGGTATGCCTTCAGGCATCTCAATATTGAGGTAACGCTGGTGCAGGCAGTAAACCGACAGCACCAGGGCAACCAGCGGAAAGACGGAAAAAGGCACGATTGAACTGAACAAGGCGGCAAATGAACCATTGACCGACAAACCGGCGATCAATGCCAAAACCAGGGTGCCTTTTTCTTGATGAGGGTATTTTGTCATGATGTCTCCCGTAGTTTTAAACACTCAAGCGTTTTAAACACTCAGGAACACGATGAGGCGCCTACCGCGTACCGCCTTAACTGAGGGAAACCTCACCTCAGGCTCGCGGCTACACGTCAGACGTATTCACTTCCTTCTCATGTTCCTTTCTGTACCAGTAGTAAGCCCCTTTGGCAATCAGGCGTAATTGCAGCACCAAGCGTTCTTCCAATTGTCGCCGCTGTTCAAGCCCAACGTCCAACGCCTCTGCGCCAGCACTAAACACTATCGTGACCATGGCTTCAGACTGCGCCTCCGCAAATTCACGCGGGATATGATTTTCCACTTCAAGATAGTCCGCCAGTTCCGCAATAAAATGCTGGATTTCACGGGCGACAGCAGCACGAAACGCTGCGGAGGTCCCCGAACGTTCACGCAACAACAGACGGAACGCATTGGGGTTGTTGCCAATGAACTCCATAAAGGTGGCGACCGATGTGCGGATAACGCTGCCGCTTTTGGCAATGCGCTGGCGTGCCTGTCGCATCAGTTGACGCAACATCAGGCCGCTTTCATCGACCATCGTCAAACCTAATTCATCAACATCGCGGAAGTGGCGATAAAAAGAGGTAGGAGCGATGCCCGCCTCACGCGCGACTTCACGCAAGCTCAGGCTGGCGAAACTCCGTTCGGCGCTAAGTTGACTGAAAGCAGCTTCGATTAAGGAACGGCGAGTGCGTTCTTTTTGTTGTGCTCTGACACCCATATTTTGCGTTCCGACACCCATATTCAGCTGACACCATCCGCTTTCCTCTCCAGGAAAGCACTATAGCAAACTTTACTTGCGACATACTGAGACAAAGTTTGCCATATTGAAAATGAGGCAGAGGATTGTCATACCCGCAGCAGGGATAAATTGGGTTATGCATGCGGCGGTGTTACAATAGCGTTATCGGCTTGTATAAAAACAGGATTACCCTACCATGATACAACAAGCACAAACTCAGCAACCGTTTGATTATGATGCCATCATTATTGGTTCCGGCCCAGGCGGCGAAGGGGCCGCAATGGGGCTGGTAAAGCAAGGTGCCAGAGTGGCCGTCATCGAGCGCTATAACAACGTCGGCGGTGGATGCACACATTGGGGAACCATCCCCTCCAAAGCCTTGCGCCATGCCGTCAGCCGCATCATCGAATTTAACCAGAACCCGCTGTATAGCGATAATGCCCGCCCTATTCGCTCCTCGTTCTCCGATATCCTACGCCACGCAGACAGCGTCATCGGCCAGCAAACCCGTATGCGTCAGGGTTTTTACGAACGCAACCATTGCGAAATATTTTCAGGTGAAGCGCATTTCATCGATGAGCACACCGTTGCCGTACAGTACCCCGATAATATGCAAGATACGCTTACGGCGGCCCACATTATCATTGCCACCGGCTCACGCCCCTACCACCCGACAAACGTAGACTTTGCACATCCCCGTATCTACGACAGCGATTCCATTCTGGAACTGGATCACGAGCCCCAACACGTGATTATTTATGGCGCAGGCGTGATTGGCTGTGAATATGCCTCGATCTTTCGTGGTCTGAGCGTAAAAGTGGATCTGATCAACACCCGCGATCGCCTGCTGGCGTTTCTCGATCAGGAAATGTCCGACGCCCTGTCCTACCATTTTTGGAACAATGGTGTAGTCATTCGCCATAATGAAGAGTTCGAATCGATCGAAGGCACCGCTGACGGCGTCATTGTTCATCTTAAATCCGGTAAAAAGATGAAGGCCGACTGCTTGCTGTACGCCAATGGGCGCACCGGCAACACGGAGACGTTAGGGCTGGAAAAAATCGGTTTGGTGCCCGATGGGCGCGGCCAGTTGAAAGTCAACAGCATGTACCAAACCGCACTGGCACACATCTACGCCGTGGGCGACGTCATCGGCTATCCCAGCCTGGCTTCAGCAGCCTACGATCAGGGACGATTGGCCGCACAGGCCATCGTCAAAGGCGATGCCAGTGCACACCTCATCGAAGATATCCCAACGGGGATCTACACCATTCCGGAAATCAGTTCGGTGGGGAAAACCGAGCAGGAGCTTACGGCGATGAAAGTGCCCTATGAGGTTGGGCGGGCGCAGTTTAAGCATCTGGCACGGGCGCAGATCGTCGGTATGAACGTAGGGAGCCTGAAGATACTTTTCCACCGTGAAACCCTGCAGATTCTCGGCATTCACTGCTTTGGCGAGCGTGCTGCGGAGATTATCCACATCGGCCAGGCCATCATGGAGCAAAAAGGTGAAGGCAATACTATCGAATACTTCGTTAATACAACCTTTAACTACCCAACGATGGCCGAAGCTTACCGAGTGGCGGCACTCAATGGATTAAACCGCTTGTTTTAATGCACTGTCTAAATAGTGTTGCATATGTTCCCGAACCGCGTCCGCCAGTTGTTCATAGCGGCCGCGCAGCGGCGATCCAGGGCGGTATATCAGCGCAACAGTTCGCTTCGGCTCAGGCTTATAGCACGGCAAATAACATACTCCATCGCGCTGGCGCTCATGAGGCACCGCGAGTGAAGGAAGCAATGTAATACCACTGCCTGCTGCAACCATGTTGCGCAGCGTTTCCAGACTGGTGGCACGAAAATGTGTGTCTTCATCTGCCCCGGCCTGGAAACAGAACCCCAGCGCCTGATCGCGCAGACAGTGGCCATCTTCCAGCATCAGCAGTTTTTCACCCGCCAAGTCCGACATGGCGACACGCTCACGGTTTGCCCACGGGTGATCCTGATAAATTGCCAGTTTCATGGGTTCATCAAATAGCGGGACTTCAATAAAGGCTTCTGATTCTTTCACCATCGCGAGAATGGCACAGTCCAACTTACCGCTATCGAGATGCGCCAGTAACTGGTGTGTCTGTGCTTCGTGCAGATACATTTCCAGCTTGGGGAACGTGCGGTGCAGCATCGGAATAATATGCGGCAACAAGTAAGGCCCAACTGTTGGGATCAACCCAATATGTAAAGGGCCGGACATCGTCTCTCCCTGCTGACTTGCCATCTCTTTTAGCACTTTGACTTCACGCAGTACGGTTCTGGCTTGTTCTACCAGTAGCAGACCCGCCTGAGTAAACAACACTTTCCTGCTGGTACGCTCCAACAACATCACGCCCAGTTCATCTTCCAATTTGCGAATTTGACCGCTGAGCGTCGGTTGGCTGACGTGACAGGAGTCTGCTGCTCGCCGGAAGTGGCGGTGTTCAGCTAACGCCACCAGATACTCTAGATCCCGAATGTTCATTTATCATTATCCTTAACACGATAGCCAAAAACGATAGGTAGGATACCAATCAATGGTAAACCCTATCAACAAAGAAAATGTTGGGTTCCCGACAACAACGGTATCTTATCGGTTAAAAAATATAACCAGCGACGGCGTTAAGAAAATGAACTTTATTTCATTATTGAAATTTTATAAAACCTTCAGTGCTGATAATCATATGATGCCAAATATTAAAAACGCACAAAGCCGATACGCTTTACCGTAGGTAGTGGTAATAACATAGCGCATCAATAATGACATAATTATTTTACCCTGCAACATATCAATGAAGCTTGAATAAAAAGTGGAATCGAGCCAAGCGCTGCGCACGCATCAGTAGCGAAATTTAGTATGCCATTAGCTTCAGTCGGGTTAATGTCCGAGAAAAGCCGTAAACTGAGAAAGAATATTAATGAAAATATACCAGCAAGGGCGATGTCACCACTCACGTTTACCTGCGGATAAGCATGTCAGAAACGGTGATATCAATGATCTCATTTTGAGGTTATGGCGCGTTAAATCAATACCTGATGATCCCCCGGCATTGCGCGCTGAAAGAAAAAAAGAACTGGAATCCATATTAAAACAAACGCGAAGATGTTTAGAGATTATTATCAATAATCCTGAAAAGCATAACTTCAGTAAAATTCCCCGGTTGGATAAGCTAGAGGTAAAAATCCATGGCTATATTCTTGATGAGCAAGCCAAAGACTACGATACCGAATCGGATTCTGAGATGTCACTCTGTGAATCAGAGTCGGAACCCGAGAGTAAGGATCGCCCGACAACCAGCAAAGCGATAGGGGAAAGAGGAAAAGAAAAACGCACGTAATGGCAGCGCGCAACGGTTACGCACTGCCAAAATAGTTTTTGATCAGTTAACGGCAGGTCTTACACCCAGTGTATGGCAAATCGCATAACTCAATTCGGCACGGTTGAGCGTATAGAAGTGGAAATCTTTCACGCCCTCACGGCTGAGGATTTTCACCATGTCCATGGCGATGGACGCGCCCACCATTTTGCGAGTGTCAGCATCGTTATCCAATCCATCGAACATTGCCGTCATCCAGTTCGGGACGCGCACATTCGTCATGGTAGCAAAGCGTTGCAGTTGTTTGAAGTTGGAGACCGGCAGAATGCCCGGCACAATCTCCACATCAATACCCGTTGCGACGCAGCGATCGCGAAAACGTAAATAGCTTTCTACATCGAAAAAGAACTGCGTGATGGCGCGATTGGCCCCCGCATCAATCTTTTTCTTCAGGTTGATCAGATCGGCCTGCGCGCTTTTGGCCTCCGGGTGAACTTCCGGATAAGCCGCAACCGAGATATCAAAATCACCGACGCTTTTGAGCAGGCTCACCAAATCAGCGGCATACATGTCCGGTTTCCCCCCTCCCGGCGGCAAATCCCCACGCAGCGCCACAATGTGGCGAATACCGCTCTGCCAGTAATCCTCTGCGATTTCACGCAGTTGCTCACGGGAGGCATCAATACACGTCAGGTGCGGTGCCGCTTCCAGCCCGGTACGCTCTTTGATCGTCTTGATAATGCTGTGCGTGCGGTCACGTTCGCCAGAGTTTGCACCGTAGGTAACAGAAACAAACTTGGGTTTCAGGTTGCTCAGGCGGTCAATTGAGTTCCACAGCGTTTCTTCCATTTCGCTGGTTTTCGGCGGGAAAAACTCAAAGGAAACATTGATTTGCCCCTGGATCTCCGCCAGGCTTTGATTCAGCGCTTCCCGCTGGTTTGCGTGAAAAAAACTCATACCCTTGCCACCCTTATCGTCACGTTACCGTCATGATTCATCGAACGTCTATACGTTTAGACGTCTATATAGAAAATGACGGAATCTCACCCAAGAGTCAACGAATTTCGTTTAAAAGCTGTTGATGATTGCTCAAGGTAAATGAATTTTTTTCATCATGCTGTCCCGCACCACATTACAGGACGGGAACGTCGTTGAAATGCACGGTATGCCCCTGCGCCGTTACCCAAAAAATAGCGTACTGCGGCGTTTCCTGACTGATGTCAAAACCGGGGACAAAACGCAGTGCAGACTGGTGGTTGGTGCCGCGCACCGTGCTAAAGGTAATACCGCGCCAGTTACCGCTGGCAGGACGGTGCACATGGCCTGCGGCAATATGCCGAACGTTGCCATAACGCAAGCAGCATTGATGCAACGCATCGGCGGCGTCCGGTGCTAACCGCACCTCATCCAGCGACGGTAAACCGATGGGCATCGGCGGATGATGCAAAAACAACAATACCGCTTTGTCCTGCGCTCGGCGCAGTTGGCCTTCCAGCCACTGTAAGCGCGTACTGCACAGGTTTCCCGCGACATCACCGCTTTGCAGTGAATCCAGCAGAATCACACAGTAATCGCCGAGGGTCGTGATATTTTGGATAAAACCGTGCTCATCGGCTAACGCGGGAAACGCGCGCAGAAAGGCCCCCCGGTCGTCATGGTTTCCTAACGTCACACGCCAGGGAACCTGCAATTCCGCCAGCGTATCAGCCAGAGCAGCGTAAGATGCCGCGCTGCCATCATCGGAAAGATCGCCAGAAATAACCACCAACGCTGCATCGCGCTGGTGCGTATTTATATCCGCAATCGCGGCCTGAAAGTGTTGCAGCGGATCGCGCCCATGCAACACACGGCCTGGCGTCGTTAAATGAAGGTCGGAGAGCTGAATGATTTTCATGGTTTCCCTCTGTGCATCACAATGTGTGGCATGTTCAAGATATTCAGGCCGATTGGCGGCGTACCAGTGGCGCGCTCACTTCGGCTTTGCTAGTCGGTGCCTGCGGCTGTGCCTGTCGGCGTTCCAGCAGTTGTAGCGCCTGTGCGGCCATTACCACCGGATCCTGACGGAAGGTGGTCAGCGAATAGGCATCCCAGCCTGCGGCAGGAATATCATCGAAACCGATAACCGCCAGATCGTCAGGGACTGACAATCCTCGCTGACGCACGCAATCAATCACCCCAAACGCCATTAAATCGTTGATGCAGAACACGGCATCCGGCCAATCCACTGGCGGTTGCGCAAACAGCGCCTGACAGGCACCAAGCCCGCCCGCATAGTCTGATTCGACGCCACGTACCGTGCTCACATCCAATCCCAGCGTGCGCGCTTCATCGCAAAATGCCTGCTCACGCTCAACAATGTTCGGCGTGGCTGATACCGAGCCCATCAGTGCCACCTGTTTTCTGCCGTCAGCGGCGAACAAGCGCGCCGCCGTACGTGCCGCTGTGTCATTGTCGATATGCACGCTGTCGCAGGCATCGTCATTGCGTCCAATGACGATCAACGGCTGACCATTCAACTGCGCCAGTTCAACAAACTCCTGCGGCGGTGAACCAGACAAAACGATAGTCGCTTCAGCACGATGGCCGAACAGAATCGAACGGGCCGCTGCCATCGCGCCGCGCGTGTGTCCGGTATTGATCAGCACCGGAATCGAACCGCGCTGAATAAGTGCCTGAGAAAGCGCCGCGACCAGATTGGCACGAAAACCCACTTCCGGCTGTGTGACCACCAATCCCACCAAACGACTGCTGTTCGCCAGCAGGCCGCGCGCCAGATCATTGACCTGATAGCCCAGTTCCTGCGCTGCCGACATCACTTTGGCGTAAGTCTCTGCCGAAACGCTTGCGCCCGGTGTGAAGCTGCGCGACACCGCCGAGCGCGATACGCCTGCCCGGCGCGCCACATCCTGCGCGCTGACATAACGCTGTTTGCTGATGCTCATTTTCCAATCCTCGCCAACACGTCTGCTTTCAGGAAACGTTCCACCACCAGCATGAAAACAATGGAAGGCACCAGTAATACCAGCGCGGTTATCGACGCAATCTGGTAATTGCCGCCCGCCCCCGCGCTGTACAGCATCAGTGGCATCATCTGCACATCCGGCGCGCCAACAAAGTAGCTCCCCGTGAATTCATCCAACGATTCCAGAAAGACAAATATGGCCGCCGCCATCAGCCCCGGAAGCGCTTGCGGCAAGGAGATATCGATAAACGTGCGCCACGGCCCAGCCCCAATCGAACGGGCGGCCTGTTCCATTTCACGGCTAATAGCAGCAAACGCCGCAGAGGCAATCCACACTGCAAACACCAACCCGTGCACCGTATGCACCAGCACCACGCCAAACAGCGTGCCGTTAAGCCCCCACTGATAAAACAGGCGAGCGATATTCACGTACACCGTCAGATTGGGAAACGCCTGTGGAATCAGAAAAACCAGCAGAATAACGCCGCGCGCAGGCAACGCCAGCCGCGCCAGTGCAAACCCGGCGGGAATAGCCAGCGCCAGCGAGGCCAGCACGGTGAATATCGCCACCAACACGCTATTGCCCAGCGCTTCCCAGGCAACGCTGCGTGCCGAGAACACGCGCCGCCAGAAAGCAAAACCCCATTCATTAGGCAACAGGTGCGGATAAAACCATTTTTCCGCCACTGCCCACAGCAGCAGGTTAGCCAGTGGGCCAAAGATAAGAAAAATCAACACCCCCAGAATAAGCGCCGGGGCAAGCCATCCACATACGCGCTTCATGCTTTATCCCTCATGCTGATACGCAGATAGATAACTGCAAATACCGCCGTCATCAGCAGCGAGATGGCACCCAGCGCGTTCGCCACGCCATAGTCACCATAGGCATTGATACGAAAAGCAATATTGGCGCTCAACAGCGTCGGGGATTGCGCATTGATCATCAGCGGCACCGACAGCACCGACATCATGGTCACAAAAGACAGAATCAAGCCGGTCAGCAAGGTGTGCCACACCTGCGGCACTACAATTTCAAACAGAATACGCAGCCGACCCGCGCCAAGATTGCGCGCTGACTCCATCGTTGCGCGATCCAGCGATGCCATCGCACCGGATACCAACAGCGCCACAAACGGCGTCTGTTTCCAGACAAAGGCAAACACGATACCGCGCCAGTCGAGCCAGTTGCTGGCGCTGGCAATATCGACAATGCCCAGCATATCCAATGCCCCGTTTAGCCAGCCATTTTTGGCCAGAAAGGTGCGTAAAATCTGTCCGGTGACAATAAACGGGATAAACAGCGGCCAGCGATAAACCCAGCGCAGCAGTGCGACCCAACGCGGATTTTCCCCCAGCGTCAGGTAGCCGCCGATCAATACGGAAAACAGACCAATCAGTAACGTAGACACGCCAACTATCAGCAATGTAAACAGGATATCCGGGGTGTAGAGCGTCAACGCGGTAACAAAATTGGCCCCGCCGATGCTCTGCTCGCTGACAAAAGCGCCGCCAACCGACAGCCCGAGCGGTGCGATAAAGCACAGCGCCACCACCAGTAGCGCAGGCAGCACCAGCGCAATGCCGGCCAGACGAGAAGAAAAAGAAGGGAGTGGTAACATGCGGTTCTCCCCTTCCCGGCCAGACGGACCGGGAAGGACACTATCAATCAATCAGGTCAATAATGCGGGCGATTACTGCGCCATCGCGCGCTCATAAGCATTGAGGATCGCGGTGTTATACGGCGCGATGGGGAAGGTTTTCCCTTTGGTCACCAGATCCTGCGGCGAAATATCGGTAAACAGACGCTGCCAGACTTCCGGCTTCAGTTCCGATTGAACGTATTTAGCATCAATACCCGGATACCAATTGAAACGTTCAACAATGCCTTGCGCCTGCACTTTCGGGCTGGTCGCCAGTTCGACAAACTGCTGGGCCAACTCACGATTGGGGGCTTGTGCCGGGATCACGTAGTGCATCGGCTGACCGGGCATGCCCGGGGCAGGCAGCAGAAGTTTAAAGTTATCCGGCAGCTGGCCGTTCGCTTTCCACGAGTAGAACATGTCTACCCACACAGGGCCGATAGCAATCTCACCCCGGCTCAGCATATCCAGCGTGCCCGCATTGCCCGGCGTCAGGGTGACGTTTTTATTAAACGCTTTCAGGCGTTCAAACGCCGGTTGCCATTTCTGCGCCTCCGTTTCTTCAAACGGGCCGTTCATCAGCTTATTGGCATCACCGCCGTAAGCGTAAACCCATCCCATCACGAAGCTGACGCCCGAAGCGCCCCCTTTAATGCCGTTATAGCCGAACTGTTTTGGGTGCGCTGCCGCCCACTGTTGCAACTCGTCATAGCTTTTCGGCGGGTTCGGTACCAACGCCGGGTTATAGGCCAGTGCGGTTTGGCTGCTGAACATCGGCATCACATAGCCTTTGACATCACTGCCTAGTGCTTTGTCTGCCGCCGCCATGGTGACCAACTTACCACTCGCGATCGCATCACGGTATTGCAGCAGTTGGCCCTCCTTCACCATCGGGCCGACAAATTTTTCATGTACCACGGCAACGTCGGTATCCCAGACTTTGCTGCCTGCGGCTTGCTGCGCGTTAAAACGCTCAAGGATCTTCTGTGAGCCAGCATCACCAGGTCCGGTGCCGACGGCTCTGACTTTGACGCCCGGATGCTGTTGCTCAAACAACGGCCCCAGATAGTCGTTCACATAATCGACCATGTTTTGATCGCCAGCCGTCAACACGGTCAGCTCTTGCGCCTGCGCGGCAGAAAGTGAAGCGCCCATCATGAGCGTTACAGCAAAAATGCGTTTCATGTCAGTGGTCTCCAGTACAAGATTGGGTAGTCAGGCCGGGAAGCGAATTGTGAGAAGCAGCAGCCAGTGATGTTGACGCGAACGGGGTTGGCGTATCAGACGCCGGAAACAGGAATAGTGCCTCAGCCGGGATCTGCACCTCCACGCGCTGACCGACGTCAAAAGGCACAGAAGCATGCACCTGCATCCGCCATATCCCGCTGACCACTGTGTGCTGCCAATGCCCCCCCGGATAGCTTTGGGCCAACACGGTGCCCTGACGCACCAGCATGCCGGGAGCCGCGGGCGGCGCTTGTGTCGCATCGTAGAGCTGTGCGGCTTCGGCGCGAAAGCGCGCTTCCACCGTGCCGGGTTGCAACGTCGCATGCTGTGGCACCAGCGCCGCCCCCTGCTCGTCGCCACGCAGCGTCAATCGTTCGCCGTCATAGTAGGCTTCCAGCATCAGCTGATTTTCAGCCCCCATAAACGCCGCGACAAAGGCACTGGCCGGGTGGTGGTAAACCTGTTGCGGGCTGCCCGCCTGCATCACGCGCCCTTGGTGTAGGATGACGATGCGATCTGCCATCACCATGGCTTCTTCACGATCGTGGGTCACGTGAATGGCTGTAAGGCCCAAGCGCTGCTGCAAAGCGCGAATCTCATCACGCAGCTGCAAGCGAATGCGGGTATCCAGATTGGAGAGGGGCTCGTCGAGCAGCAAGATGTCTGGCTGTATCGCCAATGCTCGCCCCAGCGCGACGCGCTGACGCTGGCCGCCGGAGAGCTGTGCCGGTTTGCGTTCCCCCAACCCGGTCAGCCCCAGCATGTTTTCAAGCTGTGTCACACGGAGGGCGATCTCCGCTCTCGGCATACGCCGTAATTTGAGACCATAGGCAATGTGTTGTGCCACCGTCATATGCGGCCACAGCGCGTAACTTTGAAACACCAGCGCCATGCCGCGTTTTTCCGGCGGATAGCGGGTAATGTCCTGGCCGTTAACCAGTACCGCACCGGCATCGGGCGCCGCAAACCCGGCAATAGTGCGTAGCAAAGTGGTCTTGCCGCAGCCAGAGGCACCGAGCAGAGCGACAAATTCCCCGTGAGCAATTTCCAGGTGAATATCATTTAAAACAGACGTAGCACCGTACCCGGCATGCAGATGCGCGAGCGTAATGTGCGGCGTTGCTAAAGCAGAAGATGTTCTATTTTGCACACCTGTGCACCCAAACTAACCTTTCGATGAGGCTGATTGTCCGGGGCAATGATGTCAACGGCGTGTTAACGCCATGACATTTCAGTGACAGGGTGAAGTGGAATAGCGGTGGTCAAAAACCACCGCTAGCAACAGAAGAGGCCTTACAGCAGTTGAGCCAAACGGTTGAGATCCGACTGAATCGCCCCGGCCGTAACGTCTCGTCCGGCGCCCGGCCCACGAATCACCAACGGATTGTCGCGATACCAGCGGCTTTCGATAGCGAACACGTTGTCACACGGCAGCAGAGAAGCCAGCGGATGATCCGGTCGTACCGCTTCCACGCCCACGCGCGCTTTGCCGCTGACATCGAATCGTGCTACGTGACGCAGCACCAATCCCATCTCCTGTGCCGCTTCCAGACGCTGTACCATCTGCTCGTTAAGCGAATCGCCATTTTCGAAAAACTGATCGATAGAACCCGCTTCACTGCCCGCAGGCACCAGTGATTCCACCCGAACCTGATTGGGTTCGATGTCATAACCCGCTTCACGCGCCAAAATCACCAGTTTGCGCATCACGTCCTGCCCAGAGAGATCGACACGCGGGTCTGGCTCCGTCAGCCCCTGTTGCCAGGCCTGATCCACCAGTTCGGTGAACGGTACGCTGCCATCAAATTGCAGGAACAGCCACGACAAGGTGCCGGAGAAAATGCCGCTGATGGCTAAAATACTGTCACCGCTGTCGCGCAGATCGTGCACCGCATAGTTCACCGGCAGCCCAGCGCCCACCGTGGCGTTATACAGCCAGTGGCGTCCGGTTTTGGCAAAAGCATCGCGAATCTGGCGATAACGATCGCCGCTGGATGCGCCCGCAATCTTGTTGGCGCTGATCACGTGAAAACCGTAGCTGGCGAAATCGAGATAGAGATCCGATACCGCTTCACTGGCGGTCACATCCAACACCACCAGGTCATCGTAGGGATGAGCACGCATCCACAGGAACAGGTCTTCACCATCACGCTCCTGCGCTTCATCATCAAAGAAGGCCAGCACACGACTGGCTTCCAGCCCGTCATAGTTCAGCAGGCTACGCGTGCTGTCTACCACGCCCGCCAGCACAAACTCAAAGCCGGTACGCGCCGAAATCAGCGCCTGCTCGCGCGCAAACAGCTCCAGCCAGCGGGAACCAATATTGCCCTTGCCAAACAACACCAAGCCGATCCGTTTTTCAGCACGGAACAATGAGTGGTGCAAACCGCGAATCAAATGCTCCGTCGGCCCCACGCGCAGCACCGCCACCAGGCTGATGCCATCTTCGGACTGCCAGACAAACTCGATGGGCTGATCTTTTAACTGCTGATAAAAACGGTGGCTATGCAACGGGTTACGGCATACGCCAGCCCCGACCATGGCCACCAGCGCTAATCCTTCACGCAGTGTGAACGTCACGGGCAATCCCGCCTGTTCCAATGCATGCCAGGCGCTATCCACCACTTCCGAGGTGTAACACAGTTGCACCAGATTGCGATCGGCATGCACGCCAATCGCCAGAGGGCGCACTTGCGCACGGCTAACGTATTGTTCAATCTCTTTGTGCACGCGCGCAAAATCGTGCTGTGTAGGAATCTGTACGTCGATCAGGCAAACGTCATCGTGACTGGTGACAATCTTTGCCCCGGTGCCCGACGCTAACACGCGTTCGATGCGCGTGGAGCCTTGTTCCGGGTTATAACTGCAACGCAGTTGCAGATCGATATCGCTCGCTGACACCGGCTGCAAGGTGCGCGCATGCAGCACCGGTGCCGCCAAACGCGCCAGTTCGCTGGCCTCATCCAGGCGTAGCAGAGGCAGCAGACAGGCATCTTTCACCTTACGCGGGTCAGCACTGTAAACACCGGCCACATCGCTCCAAATGGTCACGCGCTCCACACCCGCCAGCGCACCGATTTGCGTCGCCGAATAGTCACTGCCGTTGCGCCCCAGCAATACCGTTTCACCGGCCTCGTTGCGGCTGATAAAACCGGTCACCACCAGCCGTTGCCCCGCATGCTGCGTTAACAGCTGTTGCAGCAGCGGCCAGGAGCGCCCTTCGTCCACCTGCGGCTGTGCAGCCCGTTCAGCGCGTAAGAAATCGCGCGCATCCAACCAGCTGGCATCGATGTTGCTCAAGTTCAGTACCGCCGCCATCAGGCGTGCGGACCAAATTTCGCCGTGCCCCACCACTTCGGCATAAACTGCATCGGTCACGCCGCCATCCAGCAGCGCCGCCAGACGCTCCAGATCGCGGATAAAAAGGGTGGTCAGCCGCTCTGCGGCATCCACAGGCAGCAAACCGGCAATCAAATCGCTTTGGTAACGCCGCAGCGCTTGCTGCACCTGATGGGCAGAAAGGCGATCGCTCTGGCTCAGTTTCAGCCAGCTAATCAGTTGGTTGGTGGTGCCGCCTGCGGCTGACACCACCATCAAATCGCCGGGGCGGCTGTACTCAGCCATGATCCCCGCGACGCGTTGATAACACTTCACATCTGCCAGACTGCTGCCGCCAAATTTATGCAGTTGGCGGCCAGAAACCGCCGCTGATACGCCTAACGCACTCATGCTGCTCCCTCAGTTGCCACCCGGAATGCCCGATCCAGATCCGCCACCAGATCGTCACCGTCTTCAATGCCGACCGAAATACGCAGCAGGGTTTCGGAGATACCGGCTGCCGCACGCGCCTCCGGTGCCATGCCCGCATGGGTCATGGTGGCTGCATGAGAAATCAGGCTTTCCACGCCGCCCAGCGATTCTGCCAGCGTAAACAGTTCCAGTTCGCCCAGGAAACGGCGCAGAGTGTCTTCATCACCGTTCAGTTCGAAACTTAACATGGCACCGAAACCGGACTGCTGACGACGCGCAATCTCATGGCCGGGGTTGTTCGGCAGCGAAGGGTGATAAAGCTTTTTCACCAGCGGCTGCGTTTGCAGGTAATCAATCAGTTGCAGCGCATTTTTCTGCGCGGCAGCCATACGCGGGCCAAGGGTGCGCAGTCCGCGCAGCAGCAGATAGCTGTCAAACGCGGCCCCCGTCACACCAATATTGTTCGCCCACCAGGCCAGCTCCGTCACCAGTGCAGGGTCTTTGGCAATCACCGTGCCCGCTACCACATCGGAGTGACCATTAAGATACTTGGTGCAAGAGTGCACCACCAGATCGGCCCCTAAGGCCAGCGGGCGCTGCAACGCCGGGCTCAGGAAGGTGTTATCCACCACGCTAACCGCACCGGCCTCACGCGCCGCCTGACAAATGGCGGCGATATCCACCACGCGCAGCAGCGGATTGCTGGGGCTTTCCACCAGCACCAGTTTGGGTTTCTCTTCCAGCGCCGCTGCCAGCGCAACCGCGTCACCCTGATCGACAAATTTTACGCGGAATGCGCCGCGCTTGCTCAGGCTGTCAAACAAACGGTAACTGCCGCCATAGCAATCATGAGGTGCAACCAGCAAATCACCCGGACGCAAAAACACGGTGCACACCAGCAAAATGGCTGACATGCCGCTGCTGGTCATTACCGATCCAGCCCCACCTTCCAATTCGGCCAACGCGCGTTGCACCACATCACGCGTCGGGTTACCGCGACGTGAGTAATCATGGGCTCTGGGCTGGTTGAAACCGGTGAAGTTGTAGGTGCTGGAGAGATGAATCGGCGGAACCACACAGCCGTATTGTTCATCATCATTAAGTCCGCTACGAACGGCGATCGTTGCTTGTTTACGCGTCATGGTCATTTTCCTAACTGGCGGCAGGGTATAGGCTGTCAAGAGTAATCCCAAGCTCAACGGACGTCAATACATCTAGACTTCTAAACTTCTTTGCGTATAGATTGAGCATTGACGGAAATCCCGTTAGAATCACCCTCATATCATGACGGTTTTATCTTCCCGACGACTATATTTTTAAGGTATCCCATGGCTGAGTGGAACGGCGAGTATGTCAGCCCTTACGCTGAACACGGTAAAAAGAGCGAGCAAGTTAAAAAGATCACGGTCTCGATTCCGCTTAAAGTGCTGAAAATCCTGACTGATGAGCGCACCCGACGTCAGGTTAATAACCTGCGCCATGCAACCAACAGTGAATTATTGTGCGAAGCGTTTTTGCACGCATTTACCGGTCAGCCACTACCGGATGACCACGATTTGCGTAAAGAGCGCAGCGATGAAATCCCTGAGGTGGCCAAGGCGATCATGCGCGAGATGGGGATTGACCCGGATACGTGGGAATATTGATCGGGCGATAGAAACAATAAAGGCACCCGAGGGTGCCTTTATTGTTTATGCGCGGACGCTTATTTTTTGCTGCCCGGCACGCTGAAACGCTTGTTGAAGCGCTCAACACGACCACCAGTGTCAACAACACGTTGTTTACCGGTATAGAACGGGTGGCATTCGCCACAAACGTCCAGGTTCAGATCGTGACCCACAGTCGAATGGGTTTTGATAACGTTACCGCAAGAACACGTTGCAGTAATCGCTACATAATTCGGGTGAATACCTTTTTTCATGGCAAACCTCTGTTAAGGCCGTGTCGCTATCCAGCCCTGTTTCGCCAGACACCACACGAAGTTAAGTACTGTAAGCACAGCACTGTACATTGACGCTCTACGATCAGTATACGCTTCGCCGTCGCGCCGGTCATTACACCATGCATGGCAAAGTCGTATAAAGGCGGCGAATCATACAGAAATTAGCCAGCCGATGCAATCAGGTAACACATTTTAGTCTGCAACCTGTACACTGGCGGCGCAAGCCCCCATGACGTCCACGGCGCGGTAACACATCGTACCGTCGGACTGCGCTGTGCAAGGAAAACAGCAGAGCGCCAGAGTTATCAGCCGGAGAAAGCATGTCCATCGTTCAGGTCGCATTGCCCGTGCCGCTGGCACGCACATTCGATTACCTGCTGCCCGCAGGCATGACGCCATCGCCGGGCGTGCGCGTCAGCGTGCCTTTTGGCAACCGCAAGGCGATTGGTATTGTCGTGGCGTGCAGCGATCGCAGCGAACTTCCGGTAGAACAGCTCAAATCCATTCACGACGTGCTCGATGCGCAGCCCCTTTTCTCTGCCAGCCTGTGGCGCATTCTTCTCTGGGCCGTGGGCTACTATCACTACCCGATTGGCGAAGTGTTGTTCCACGCCTTGCCGATGTTGCTGCGACAGGGCAAACCGGCCCATCGCGCTCCGCTCTGGCAGTGGTTCGCCACCGAACAAGGTAAAGCCACGCCACTCGCCACGCTGGCGCGAGCCCGCAAGCAGCAGCAGGCACTGGCAGCCCTGATACAAGGTGCGCTGTACCGCCATCAGGTGAATGAATCCGGTCTGACGGAAACTGCCTTGCAGGCGTTGCGCGCCAAAGGGTTGTGCGATCTCAAGGCCATCGACGCGGAGGTGCGGGACTGGCGTGACCAGCCCATCACCCATGATGAGCGGCTGCGCCTCAATACCGAGCAGGCGACCGCCGTGGGAGCCATTCGCAGCGAAGACAGCCAGTTTACCGCCTGGTTGCTGGCGGGGATCACCGGTTCTGGTAAAACCGAGGTGTACCTGAGCGCGCTGGAAAATGTGTTATCACAAGGCAAGCAGGCACTGGTGCTGGTACCCGAAATCGGCCTGACGCCACAAACCATTGCCCGTTTCCGCGCACGCTTCATCGCGCCCGTGGATGTGCTGCACTCGGGACTGAACGACAGCGAACGTCTGGCGGTTTGGCTACGCGCACGCAGCGGAGAATCCGCGATTGTCATCGGCACCCGGTCCGCGCTGTTTACCCCGTTTGCTCGCTTGGGAATGATCATCATCGATGAAGAGCACGACGGCTCCTATAAACAGCACGAAGGATGGCGCTATCACGCGCGTGATTTGGCGGTGTTCCGCGCCAGAGAGGAAAATATTCCCATCGTGCTCGGTTCCGCCACGCCGGCGCTGGAAACGCTCTACAACGTGCAGAACGGCAAATACCGCCAGCTCACGCTGCGCAAGCGTGCGGGCAATGCACAGCCTGCGCGCCAGCATATCCTCGATGTCAAAGGATTACCGCTCACCAGCGGCCTGTCACAGCCGCTGATTACCCGCATTCGCCACCATTTGGAACACAACAATCAGGTCATCCTGTTTCTTAATCGCCGGGGTTTTTCGCCGGTGGTGATGTGCCACGAATGCGGTTGGATTGCGGAATGCCAACGCTGCGAACACTATTACACCTATCACCAGCAGCAGCGTCAGCTCCGTTGCCACCATTGTGACAGCCAACGTCCGGTGCCGCAGCAGTGTCCGCACTGCGGTTCAACGCATCTGGTGCCCGTTGGTTTGGGCACCGAGCAGTTGGAGGAATCGCTGACCTCCCTGTTCACCGATGTGCCCATTACCCGTATCGATCGCGACACCACCAGCCGCAAAGGCATGCTGGAACAGCAACTGGCGCAGGTGCGTCAAGGTGATGCGCGAATTCTTATCGGTACACAGATGCTGGCAAAAGGGCACCATTTCCCGGATGTTACGCTGGTGGCGTTGCTGGATGTCGACAGCTCACTGTTTTCTGCCGATTTTCGTGCCACAGAACGTTTTGCCCAGCTGTATACGCAGGTTTCCGGACGTGCCGGACGCGCCGGGAAGAGCGGCGAAGTGGTGCTGCAAACCCATCACCCTGACCATCCGTTACTGCAATTGTTGCTACAAAAGGGCTACGATGCCTTCGCCAGTCAGACGCTGAAAGAACGCCAGAGCGTGTTTCTCCCCCCCTACACCAGCCACATTCTGTTCCGCGCCGACGATCACGATAATCAGCATGCGCCGCTTTTCCTCCAGCAACTGCGCAACCTGTTGGAAAGCAGCCCGCTCAAGGATGACGCACTCTGGCTGCTCGGCCCGGTTCCCGCCTTGCAACCCAAACGTGCCGGGCGTTTTCGCTGGCAATTGCTGATGCAGCACCCTTCCCGCGCCACGCTTCAGCGTGTCGTTAAAGCCTCACTGCCGCTTATCCCGTTACTGCCCGAAGCGCGAAAAGTGAAATGGGTGTTGGATGTCGACCCCACCGACAACTGATCGTTCTCGCTAACACACCGCGAAAAAATGCGAACGGTGCCGAAAAAACGACATCCGTCACATCTTTTATGCAATCTGAGCAGCAAAACTTGCGCGCCATCTGTTAAGCGTAGGCAGAGAAACAGTATCCTTAGCAAAATGGGTGATATAAGCCTGCTGGGCAAAAAATTGGGCGGTGTGCGTGCCGCCGTCTTGTTCGCCAATCGCATACGATGCAAGGAGAACCGCGTTGGACTATAAAAATGACACCACGCCGGCGACGATGAAAGACGTGGCAGAGGTCGCGGGTGTATCGACGGCCACCGTCTCCCGAACGTTAATGAACCCGGAGAAGGTCTCGAGCCAAACGCGTAAGCGGGTTGAACAAGCCGTGCTCACCGTGGGTTACGCGCCGCATGCGCTTGCCCGTCACGTAAAACGCAGCGAATCACGCACGCTGCTCGCGATTGTGCCAGATATTTGCGATCCCTTTTTTACCGATGTCCTGCGTGGTATCGAAGAAACCGCCGCGAAACAAGGCTATCTGGTACTGATTGGCGATTGCGCCCATCAGCATCACAAAGAGAAATCCTTCGTGGATTTGATTATCACCAAGCAGATTGATGGCATGCTGCTGCTTGGGGCCAATCTGCCGTTTAGCGCCAGTAAAGAAGAGCGGCGCAACCTGCCACCAATGGTGATGGTTAACGAGTTCTCCCCCGATCTGGAATTGCCGACGGTGCACATCGATAATCTCACCGCCGCCTTTGATGCCGTTTATTATCTGCACCGGCTCGGACATCGTCGTATTGCCTGTATCGCGGGCCCCGAAAACATGCATCTGAGCGAATACCGCTTGCAAGGGTATATTCAGGCGCTGCGTCGCAGCGGCATTCAAGTGGATAACCAGTATATCTATCGCGGCAGCTTCAGTTATGAAACCGGCGTGAACGGGCTGATGATGCTGATGAAGCACCCGGCACCGCCCAGCGCCATATTTTGCCACAGTGACATGATGGCGATGGGCGTACTCTCTCAAGCGAAAAAAATGAAGCTGGATGTTCCCAAAGACCTGTCGCTGGTGGGTTTTGATGATATCGAGCAAGCACAATACTGTTTCCCAGCGCTCACCACCGTCGCCCAACCCCGCTATGAACTGGGGTGTGAATCCATGCATCTGCTGTTAGAGCAATTGCAGGGCCATCCGGTGCCCAGCGGTTCACGGTTACTCAACAGCAAACTGGTTATTCGTGACAGCACGGCCACGCCAAATTACGCTCGTTATCGGGTTTAAGAATTCCGGTGCTGGTCAAAGTTTTTAGGGTTCAGTAACATGCTCCCTAAATCTTTCATTTCATTTGTAGCGAAACGACAGTGGCACAACGAGATTACGTCAGCCGTGGGCGCTCAGGCGCACGACGAAAAAAGACAACCAGTCGAAGAGGTGGCTCTTCGTCGGGCGTCTCTAAGTTCATGATAATGCTGGCCGTTGCCGTTCTGGTGACCTTCGCGGGCGGGCTCTATTTTATTGCCAACAACAAGCCTGCTGAGTCGCCCGTGCTACCGCGCAGCGCCACCAACAACGGCAATGGTCTGCCACCAAAGCCGGAAGAGCGCTGGCGTTATATTAAAGAACTGGAGAATCGTCAGTTGGGCGTTCCTGAACCAACGGCACCCAATTCCGGTGGGGAAATCAAATCCCCCGTCCAACTCACGCAAGAACAGCGCCAACTGTTAGAACAGATGCAGGCGGATATGCGCCGTGCGCCGACGCAACTGTCAGAAGTGCCTTATAACGATCAGACGCCGGTGCCGCGCTCCCAGGTCACCATTACTGCGCCCAAAACCGTGGTGATACCGCCGGTAGCCACCACGCCGACGGTGACGCAGCCGCCGGTGAGTACGCGTGCGCCCGCCCCCGTGACACAGCCTGCCACGCCTAAGCAGGAAACGCCAAAACCAGTGGAAACCGTGAAGCAGCCGGAAGCGCCCAAACCAGAAAAAACGCAGCGCTGGATGGTGCAATGTGGTTCGTTTAAAACGTTGGAACCGGCAGAATCGGTGCGCGCGCAGTTGGCTTTTGCCGGTATTGAAAGCCGCATCGCCAGCAGTGGCGGTTGGAATCGCATCACTTTAGGACCGTATAAAGATCGCGCCACCGCCGACAAAATGTTATCGCGCTTGAAAGATGCTGGCGCAGCAAACTGCATTCCTCTCGCTGCCGGGGGTTGAAAACGCCTAAGCGGTCCCCCATCTACGACATTAATATGCCCCACAGCACTGTGGGGTTCTTTTTCCTTATCTAGCGGGGATCGACACGTGACAACTATAGTAAGTGTACGTCGCAACGGCCACGTGGTGATTGGCGGCGACGGCCAAGCCACATTGGGAAACACGGTCATGAAGGGCAACGTGCGCAAAGTCCGCCGCCTGTACAACGACAACGTGATCGCGGGCTTTGCGGGCGGCACCGCGGACGCCTTTACGCTGTTCGAGCTGTTTGAACGCAAGCTGGAACTGCATCAAGGCCATCTGGTCAAGGCCGCCGTAGAATTGGCAAAAGACTGGCGCACCGACCGCATGCTGCGCCGTCTGGAGGCACTGCTGGCCGTCGCAGACGAAAACGCGTCGCTTATCATCACCGGTAACGGCGATGTGATTCAACCGGAAAACGATTTGATTGCTATCGGTTCTGGCGGCCCGTATGCGCAAGCCGCAGCCAGAGCGCTGCTGGAGAACACTGAACTCAGCGCGCGCGAGATTGTTGAAAAATCGCTGGGTATCGCAGGCGACATCTGCATCTACACCAACCAGTTCCACACGATTGAAGAATTAGCCTCCAAGGCGTAAGGAATGACATCATGTCTGAAATGACCCCGCGCGAAATCGTTAGCGAGCTAGACAGCTACATCATCGGTCAGCACAAGGCCAAACGTGCGGTGGCAATCGCATTGCGTAACCGCTGGCGCCGTATGCAACTTTCCGACGCGTTACGCCATGAAGTGACACCCAAGAACATCCTGATGATCGGACCGACCGGCGTTGGTAAAACGGAGATTGCCCGTCGTCTGGCCAAACTGGCCAACGCCCCGTTTATCAAAGTGGAAGCCACTAAATTCACCGAAGTCGGCTATGTCGGTAAAGAAGTGGACTCCATCATCCGCGATCTGACGGATGCGGCCATCAAGATGATGCGCCAGCAATCGCTGGAAAAAAACCGCTTCCGCGCTGAAGAGA
The DNA here is from genome assembly GCF_025962695.1 of Candidatus Symbiopectobacterium sp. NZEC135. Lineage (NCBI taxonomy): Bacteria > Pseudomonadati > Pseudomonadota > Gammaproteobacteria > Enterobacterales > Enterobacteriaceae > Symbiopectobacterium > Candidatus Symbiopectobacterium sp. NZEC135. Next base: position 26,326 of record NZ_JAGFPF010000038.1, read on the forward strand.
TGGCTGAAGAACGCATTCTGGATGCGCTGATTCCCCCGGCAAAAAATAACTGGGGCCAGCCGGAAGAGCCGCAAGAGCCGTCCGCGGCGCGTCAGGCCTTCCGCAAAAAACTGCGTGAAGGGCAGTTAGATGACAAAGAAATTGAAATCAATCTGGCAGCTACCCCAATGGGCGTTGAAATCATGGCCCCTCCCGGCATGGAAGAGATGACCAATCAGTTGCAGTCCATGTTCCAGAATCTGGCGGGTCAAAAGCAGAAAGCGCACAAGATGAAAATCAAAGACGCCTTCAAGCTGCTGATCGAAGAAGAAGCTGCCAAACTGGTGAACCCGGAAGAGCTGAAACAGCAGGCTATCGAGTCCGTTGAACAACACGGTATCGTGTTTATCGATGAAATCGATAAAATCTGCAAACGCGGGGAAACCTCCGGCCCGGATGTCTCTCGTGAAGGGGTGCAGCGCGACCTGCTGCCGCTGGTGGAAGGCTGTACGGTCTCCACCAAACACGGCATGGTGAAAACCGATCACATTCTGTTTATCGCCTCCGGTGCGTTCCAGGTTTCCAGCCCGTCGGATCTGATCCCCGAGCTGCAAGGACGTTTACCTATCCGCGTTGAGCTGCAAGCGCTGACCACGGAAGACTTCGAACGCATCCTAACGGAACCGAGCGCATCACTGACGGAGCAGTATAAAGCGTTGCTGGCAACCGAAGGCGTGGATATCGCCTTCACCACGGACGGCATTCGCCGGATTGCCGAAGCGGCCTGGCAGGTCAACGAGCGCACCGAGAACATCGGCGCACGTCGTCTGCATACGGTTTTGGAGCGTTTGATCGAAGAAATCTCTTACGATGCCAGCGAAATGAGCGGCCAAACTGTTAGCGTGGACGCAGAATACGTGCGTAGTCACCTCGACGAGCTCGTAGCAGATGAAGATCTGAGCCGTTTTATCTTATAATCCCTACAATTCGGATTGTCCTGTTGCGCAAACGCTCTGTTTGGCAAATGATGGGAGGCTGATGCCTCCCATTTGCGTTTCTGGCCAGCGCTCATGGACTGGACTTCTCATTAACACATGCATGCGACAGACATTGCATTGAAAAAACGAAACGTATCATGACCTTATCAACCCAAAGCAGCAAAACCAAAGCCTGGCTGGACAGCTTGCGTCCGAAAACGCTTCCCCTCGCGTTTGCATCCATTGTGACGGGCTCCGCCATTGCCAGTTGGCACAACAATTTTAAACCAGGCATCGCGCTGATGGCGCTCCTGACCGCCGGACTGCTGCAAATCCTCTCCAATCTGGCGAATGATTACGGTGATGCGGTAAAAGGCAGCGATACCGAAACCCGCATTGGGCCATTGCGCGGTATCCAAACCGGCGTTATCTCGCTGTCGCAGTTGCGCATGGCGCTGATCGTCACCGTGGTGCTGACCATCGTGTCCGGTCTGTCACTGGTCATTATGGCGTGCGAGAAACCCTCGGATATCGTCGGCTTTCTGATCCTTGGTGTGCTGGCGATGGTCGCCGCCATTACCTATACCGTGGGCAATAAACCCTACGGTTATATGGGGCTGGGTGACATATCCGTCATGATTTTCTTTGGCTGGCTCAGCGTCGCAGGCTCCTATTACCTGCAAACCGGCCATTTTGACAGCATCGTGATGCTGCCCGCCACCGCCTGCGGCCTGCTCGCGACGGCGGTGCTGAACATCAACAATTTGCGCGATATCGACAACGATCGGCTCAGCGGTAAAAATACGCTGGCCGTTCGCCTCGGCGCACAGCGTGCCCGTTGCTACCATTCCCTGCTGTTGCTGACCGCGCCGCTGTGCCTGGCCCTGTTTGCGATGTTTTATCTGCACACGCTGGCTGGTTGGTTGTTTATCCTGACCCTGCCGCTGCTGCTCAAGCAGGCTGCCTATGTACGCCGTGAAATCAGTCCGTTCAGTATGCGTCCCATGCTGGAAAAAACCGTCAAGGGCGCGCTGTTGACCAATTTACTGTTTGCTGTGGGTGTGATGCTCAGCTAAGCGCCGAGTATTTACTGATACGCATCAAGTTAACATTTGATGATTTTGCCAACACTTGCCTTTAAGGGATATACTCAGGATCCCGGCGGCAAACTGACGTAAATCCGATGAAATACGATACTTCCGAGCTGTGCGATATCTATCACGAAGAGGTGAATGTTGTTGAACCTCTGTTTTCCAACTTTGGAGGACGCACTTCCTTTGGTGGCAAAATCACCACGGTGAAATGCTTTGAGGATAACGGCCTCCTCTACGATGTGCTGGAAGAGAGCGGTGTAGGCCGTGTACTTCTGGTGGATGGCGGCGGTTCTGTGCGTCGTGCGCTAATCGATGCTGAACTGGCCCGTCTGGCGACACAAAGCGCCTGGGAAGGCATCGTCGTCTACGGTGCGGTGCGCCAGGTGGACGATCTGGAAGAGTTGGATATCGGCATTCAGGCGATGGCTGCCATTCCGGCGGGTGCCGCCAGCGAAGGGGTTGGCGAAAGCGATATTCGCGTCAATTTCGGCGGCGTGACCTTCTTCTCCGGCGATCATCTGTATGCCGACAATACCGGTATTATCCTGTCGGAAGATCCACTGGATATCGAATAGCTCGGCAGTAAGATATTGATAAAAAAGGGCGCAATGCGCCCTTTTTTGACTTTTGCGTTTATCGCTTAGACTTCTTCCATCTTGCCCAGCAGCGCGCGCAGGCGTTCCTGCCAGACAACCTGTTCTTCTTTCAAGTGTTCGTTTTCACGCACCAGCGTTTCACGGGATTCAGCGGCCTGTTGTACTTCCTGGCTCAACTGACCGTTCTTTTCTTTCAGCTCTTCGATTTCCATTTGCAATAATGTAATGGTATCAATCGCTTGCTGAACTTTGGCTTCCAGTTTCTCAAACACTTCAAATGACATTCTTCAACCCCTTTTAATCGCAAGGCACCAATGAGGCGTACTATCTCCCCTTCCCATACCAATCCCGTTTCACCTACGCTCGCTATCACGCTTGCGTTAAGGATGGCACTCCACCAGCACGTCTCTTTCGTTCAGTGTATCAGCAAATTGTATGGGGCTGTCAGGGCGCTGTCTAGCAGGCATCCACTGTGGTGAGCATCTTGTTGGTTTTTTTTGACGATGCAATCAGTGCAAACCGAAATTCCTTACTTGCTAGCGCAATAATTTGCGCGCGACCCTTCTGCCCCACCCGTTTCATGTTAACAACGTTAACGCCGCCGTTAACATGAAACGGGCGTAAGTAACCGCACAGCTGTGCTTTGATAGGCGAATACGCTCATTTTTATGACGAACAACACACATTTTGATTTCGATATTTCTCGTTTTCGAGCATTAACGATAAATTCACATCGTCCACACATTATATACAGGGTCGCTCTATGTCAGCGGCCTGAACATAACTCTGTAGCCCCGTAAACAGGAAACCATTATGAGTCAATCAAGAGTGCCAACCTTAAAAGGCCAATGCATCGCCGAGTTTCTCGGCACCGGTCTGCTAATCTTCTTTGGAGTGGGTTGCGTGGCAGCGTTGAAACTTGCCGGTGCCAGCTTTGGTCAGTGGGAAATCAGCGCCGTCTGGGGTCTGGGCGTCGCGATGGCGGTCTACCTGACTGCTGCCATTTCCGGGGCCCACCTCAACCCGGCGGTCACCATCGCCCTGTGGCTGTTTGCCTGCTTCGACGCACGCAAGGTGGTGCCTTACATCATTGCGCAAGTGGCGGGTGCCTTTTGCGCCGCGGCCCTGGTTTACGGCCTTTATCACAATTTATTCGCAGATTTTGAACAGACTCACAACATCGTGCGCGGTAGTGTGGAAAGTTTAAATCTGGCGGGCACGTTCTCGACGTATCCACACCCGCAGATTTCAGTCTTCCAGGCATTTATCGTTGAAATGGTTATCACCGCCGTACTGATGTGTTTGATTTTGGCGCTGACCGACGATGGCAACGGCGTACCGCGCGGTCCGTTAGCACCGCTGCTGATCGGTATCCTAATCGCAGTCATCGGTGCTTCTATGGGTCCGTTGACCGGGTTTGCATTAAACCCTGCACGTGACTTCGGTCCGAAGCTGTTTGCCTATCTGGCAGGCTGGGGACAAGTGGCCTTTACCGGCGCGCGTGATATTCCGTATTTCCTCGTGCCGATTTTCGGACCAATCATTGGGGCCTGTCTGGGCGCCTTCGGCTACCGTGCTCTGATTGGTCGTAATTTGCCTTGCGATGTCTGCGAAGTAGAAGACAAAGAAACGCAGCGCACTGAAGCACGCTAAGCGACGCCCACGGCATACGCTTTTTTACCCGCTACATAACAGGATTAGAACCTATGACACCGGAAAAAAAATACATTGTCGCGCTGGATCAGGGTACTACCAGCTCCCGCGCCGTCATACTCGATCATGATGCCAACATCATTGCTATCTCCCAGCGCGAATTCACCCAGATCTACCCCAAAGCGGGCTGGGTTGAACACGACCCGATGGAAATCTGGGCAACGCAAAGCGCCACGCTGGTTGAAGTGCTGGCCAAAGCTGATATCAGCTCTGATGAAGTCGCCGGTATCGGTATCACCAACCAGCGTGAAACCACGGTGGTGTGGGAAAAAGAGACGGGCAAACCGATTTACAACGCTATCGTATGGCAGTGCCGCCGCACCGCTGATATCTGTGAAACCCTGAAAAAACAAGGCCTGGAAGATTACATCCGTACCAATACTGGCCTGGTGGTTGACCCTTACTTCTCCGGCACCAAGGTGAAGTGGATTCTGGACAACGTGGAAGGGGCTCGCGAACGCGCCAAACGTGGCGAACTGCTGTTCGGCACCATTGATACCTGGTTGATTTGGAAAATGACCCAGGGTCGCGTACACGTGACCGATTACACAAACGCCTCACGTACCATGCTGTTCAACATCAAGACGCTGGACTGGGACGACCGCATGCTAGAAGCGCTGGATATTCCACGCGTTATGCTGCCGCAAGTGCGTCCTTCTTCCGAAGTCTACGGTCAAACCAACATCGGCGGTAAAGGCGGCACGCGTATTCCTATCGCCGGTATCGCAGGCGACCAGCAAGCCGCACTTTACGGCCAGCTTTGCGTTCAGCCGGGCATGGCGAAAAATACCTACGGTACAGGCTGCTTCCTGCTGATGAACACCGGCAAAGAGCCGGTGAAATCCCAGCATGGTCTGCTGACCACCATCGCTTGCGGCCCGCGTGGCGAAGTGAACTACGCGCTGGAAGGTTCCGTGTTTGTGGGCGGTGCTTCTATTCAATGGCTGCGTGATGAACTGAAACTGATCGGTGAATCCATGGACTCCGAATATTTCGCCACCAAAGTGAAAGATTCCAACGGTGTCTACGTGGTTCCTGCCTTTACCGGGCTGGGCGCACCGTATTGGGACCCGTATGCCCGTGGTGCCATCTTCGGCCTGACGCGTGGCGTGAACTCCAACCACATCATCCGCGCTACGCTGGAATCCATTGCGTATCAAACGCGTGACGTGCTGGATGCCATGCAAGCGGATTCAGGCACACGTCTGCAATCACTGCGCGTTGACGGCGGTGCGGTTGCTAACAACTTCCTGATGCAGTTCCAGTCCGATATCCTCGGCACCCGCGTAGAACGCCCTGAAGTGCGCGAATCCACCGCACTGGGTGCTGCGTTCCTGGCAGGTCTGGCTACCGGGTTCTGGAATGATTTGGATGAAGTGAAGAGCAAGGCAACGATTGAACGTGAATTCCGCCCCAGCATTGAAACCGTGGAGCGTAACTACCGTTACAGCGGCTGGAAGAAAGCCGTAGCACGTGCTCAAGCGTGGGAAGATCACGAATAATTGCCGTAGAGAAAGCATCAAGGGCGCAGCGATAGCTGCGCCCTTTTTTTATTCACCGATAACGGCTAATTGCTCGGGTGTCAGCGCATTAATACAGCGCTGTACCACGCCGTCGACGGGTGCTGAGATATCTACCGCCACCACATCCGGTTCGTCTGCCTGTGGCGTTTCCAGCGCCATAAACTGACTTTTTAGCAAACTTTCCGGCATGAAATGGCCTTTACGCTGCTGCATACGCGCCAACACCAGCGCATAATCCCCCGTCAGCCAGAGAAAGGTGATACCGTGATTATCCTTCCTCAACCGATCGCGGTAGCGCTTTTTCAGCGACGAACAGACCAGAATACCCGTCTCATTCTTTTGTTGCAGGCTGAAAATCACATCGTTCAACCGTTCAAGCCAGGGCTCACGGTCATCATCATTCAGCGCCTGCCCCTGTGACATCTTGAGAATATTGTGACGCGGGTGCAGATCGTCACCATCGATGAACTTGGCCCCTAACCGCTGTGCCAGTTGCGCACCCACGCTCGATTTTCCCGTGCTGGATACGCCCATGATCACCACACATTGTCCTGCCATAACGGCTCCTTGTTACACCGCGGGCCTAAACAGCAACCAGCATGCCGCCATCAACAAACAACAGATGTCCGTTAACAAAATCAGAGGCGCGTGAGGAGAGATAAACCGCCGCGCCGATCAGCTCTTCCGGGTTACCCCAGCGTGCCGCAGGCGTACGTTTACACAGCCATTGGGTAAAGGCCTCATCCTCGACCAGCGCTTTGGTCATGTCGGTTTTGAAATAACCCGGCGCAATACCATTGACCTGAATGTTATAACGCGCCAGCTCAACGCACATACCCCGCGTCAGCATTTTCACCGCCCCTTTAGAGGCCGCATAGGGAGTAATGGTGTCCCGCCCAAGCTCACTCTGCATTGAGCAGATATTAATAATCTTGCCGCGCTGCCGTTTCACCATAAAGCGAGATACCGCCTGAGAAACCAGAAATACGGATTTCTGGTTGACGTCGATCACCGCATCCCATTCCTTTTCAGGAAACTCGGTGAAAGGGTGACGGCGTTGAATGCCCGCGTTGTTAATCAGCACGTCGATTGCACCAATATTTTTTTCAATATCAGCAATGGCGTTATTAACAGCCTGCCCATTGGTCACATCAAAGGCGCAGGCATCTGCCACAAAACCGGCATCACGTAATTGGCTGGCAGCATGTTGAGCGCGATCGTCAGTAATATCGTTGATAATAATATCGGCACCTTGCTCAGCTAAACCTTGCGCCAACAGAAAACCAATACCCTGCGCTGACCCCGTAATAAGGACTTTTTTATTCGTCAACGAAAAAAGATCTTTCATTATGCTTTCCCGATAAATAATAGAACGGCATGTCCTATTGATAGCGATAAGGAACTCAGAGCCCACTGAGAAGAGGGCTCAATAAGTGATAATGTGGAGCACCGCTGTCGTTAAAAATAACAGCGGCACAAATAACATCGCCAATGCCAGACGCCTTATTATCAAACCGGTTTATTGCCAGCAAAACTGTGAGGGAGATCACTCAATATCATGTTACGAAAGGAGGTTACTTTTTACGTGATCCTTCGCGCGTATTTCTACTGGAATATCAACTACCGTTCGTTCCCCTCACGCTAACACCCGAAAAATACTTATTATTTTCGCGTCTATTACCATGTTACAAGAGGTATTCCAGTAACACGCTTCCCTTTTTCCAGAGCGGCAGTGCATAATCCTCGTTTTGAATCAGGCGACACTCGGGCTTTCCTGCATGAAGAACCAGCGCGTTACGTTACAGGACATCGCACAATTATCAGGCGTCACTAAGATGACCGTCAGTCGTTATCTGCGCACGCCGGATAAAGTCTCGCCTGAAACCGCACAGCGTATCGCCCAGGTGATGGCAGAAGTCAATTACACCCCCGATGAGCGTAAAGAGGCTGTACAAGCGCCCGCCCCGCGTATCGGCATTCTGGTGCCCTCTTTTAATAACCAGATTTTCTCCGATCTGTTGGCTGGGATTGAATCAGTTACTGCGCTGAACGGCTACCAAACGCTGGTGGTCAATTACAACTACGATAAAACGCGGGAAGAAGAGCAGATCGTTAATCTGCTGTCTTGTAACATCGCTGGCTTGATTCTTACTGACTCCGAACACACGCTGCGCGCCAACAAATACCTCGACTCCGCCAATATTCCCGTCGCTCAGGTGATGGATCTGGAGCCACTGCCAGGCCGCATTGTGGTCGGGTTCAACAATACGCAGGCCGCCTATGATATGACGGTGGCGATTCTGGCCAGCGGTAAACGCCACGTGCTCTACTTTGGGTCCATGTCCGATGTGCGCGACCGCAAACGCTATCAAGGCTATAGCCGCGCCATGCAGGAAGCGGGATTAGAACCGATGCAAATTTCGCCCAACAAGGTCTCTTCTGTGTCGATTGGCGCTGATATGCTGGCACTGATACGCCAGATGTATCCACAGGTTGATGCCATCTTCTGTACCAATGACGATATCGCCGTTGGAGTACTGCAAGAGTGCCTGCGCCTGTCGCTTAACATACCGGGTCACATCGCGATTTCCGGTTTCCACGGCTTGGATATAGGGCAAGCCACCACACCCGCCATTGCCAGCGTTGTCACGCCTCGTTTTGAAATGGGTAAAGTGGCAACAGAAATATTGATCAAAAAAATCAATAAACTGCCAACGATAGAATACGTTGATTTGCATTATCGCCTGTCGCTGGGCGGCACGCTGTAACCGCCCGCCAAAGCGGTCATTGCCACCAAAATACGGCGTGACTCGCCGCCAAATGTCAGGCCGATCACGTTGCCAGTAACATCTTTTTTTAACATGATTTACAGTGATACATGTCACAAAAATAAAAGCAGAAAAAGGTTCTCATATTTATAACGTCAACAATGCCTGATGACAGTGAAGTGCAAAATAAGCATCAGCAATATTTATTTTGCCATTGATTAATTGATATTCACTCGGAGCACCTATTTCTAAAATAGATCTCAATGCAAGATGATGCGTATTAATAATACGCATCACGTAAACCCTTTTACATAACATTATATGCCATATCACTTGATTTGGCATTCAGGAATATTTTTCAACATTATCCTGCTGCACGATAAGATGCAGATGATAACAATGCAAAATAAACAGGTAACCATGATGACGACTAAAAAATTAGCTGTTCAGCGTTGGTGGTATTTAATGCCCATCATTTTTATTACCTATAGCCTCGCCTATCTCGATCGCGCCAATTATGGCTTTGCGGCCGCATCGGGTATTGAGGTGGATTTGGGCATCAGCAAGGGAACCTCTTCACTGATTGGCGCGCTGTTCTTTCTCGGCTACTTCTTCTTTCAGGTACCGGGCTCCATTTACGCCGTTAAACGTAGCGTGCGCAAACTGATTTTTGTCAGCCTGATCTTGTGGGGGCTGTGTGCCGCCGCCACCGGATTAGTCAATAATATCCCGATGCTGATGGTGATCCGTTTCATCCTTGGCGTGGTAGAGGCGGCGGTGATGCCCTCCATGCTGATCTACATCAGCACCTGGTTCACCAAAGAAGAACGCTCGCGCGCCAACACCTTCCTGGTATTGGGCAATCCGGTTACCGTGCTGTGGATGTCCATCGTCTCCGGCTACCTGATTAATGCGTTCGGCTGGCGTGAAATGTTCATTATCGAAGGTGCGCCGGCGATTATCTGGGCGTTTATCTGGTGGTTCCTGGTACGCGATAAGCCGTCCGAAGTCACCTGGATGAGTGCGCAGGAAAAAGCGGATTTCCAGGCAGTGATGGATGCGGAACAAAAGAACATCAAGCCGGTACGCAACTACGGTGAAGCCTTACGTTCACGCAACGTGATTATTCTGTGTGCAGTACATGCCTTCTGGAGCATCGGGGTTTACGGCTTTATGATGTGGATGCCTTCTATCCTCAAATCGGCGGCCTCACTGGATATTGTTTCCGTCGGCTGGCTCTCGGCACTGCCTTACTTCGCCGCCATTGTGCTGATGCTGACGGTATCCTGGCTGTCGGACAAAATGCAAAACCGCAAGCGCTTTATCTGGCCCCTGCTGTTGGTAGCATCGTTAGCCTTCTTCACCTCTTACGCCATTGGCGCACAGCACTTCTGGGTGTCTTATGCGCTGTTAGTGGTTGCGGCTGCCTGCATGTACGCCCCCTATGGTCCGTTCTTCGCGCTGATTCCTGAACTGTTGCCTAAAAACGTTTCTGGGGTATCGATTGGTTTGATCAACAGCTTTGGCGCACTGGGCGCATTCCTCGGTGCCTGGCTGGTTGGTTACCTCAACGGCATTACCGGTAACCCGAGCATGTCCTATAGCTTTATGGCCGTTGCCTTGCTGCTCTCGGTACTTTTAACCATCACGGTGAAAGCGCCGGGCAGTGAGAAAAAAGCCCAACTCGCCGCTTCACACCGTTAATACGAATGACGCCGCTCGGCTGAGCGGCGTCAAAGGTCGCTGGCAAACCCGTATTATGCATGTCCGTGTTTCCCGACGCATTCACCACTCCCTTGATATCATCCTGCTCCCGCCCGCAGCGAGTGTGGTAAAATTGCGCTCAATTCCCCCTTTTCCTATGACACAACAGACAGGTATCCATGAAACGTGAATTGGCGATTGAGTTTTCCCGCGTGACAGAAGCTGCCGCGCTGGCAGGCTACAAATGGCTTGGCCGTGGCGATAAAAATGCCGCCGATGGTGCGGCGGTGCAGGCCATGCGCATCATGCTCAATCAGGTTGATATCAACGGGCAGATCGTGATCGGTGAAGGTGAGATCGACGAAGCCCCCATGCTTTACATCGGTGAGCAGGTCGGCACCGGCGTGGGCGATGCGGTGGATATCGCCGTCGATCCCATTGAAGGCACACGAATGACGGCGATGGGGCAAGCCAATGCGCTCGCCGTACTGGCCGTTGGTGAAAAAGATACCTTTCTGCACGCGCCTGACATGTACATGGAAAAGCTGATCGTCGGCCCGCAGGCCAAAGGTGCTATCAACCTGGCACTGCCACTGGCGGATAACCTGCGCAATATCGCCATCAAAATTGGCAAACCGTTACAGCAGCTTACGGTGATCACACTGGCGAAACCGCGCCACGATGGGGTGATTGCCGAGATGCAACAACTGGGCGTGAAAGTGTTTGCCATTCCCGACGGTGACGTCGCCGCCTCGATTTTGACCTGTATGCCTGACAGCGAAGTCGATGTGCTGTATGGCATCGGCGGCGCGCCGGAAGGGGTGATTTCTGCTGCGGTGATCCGTGCGCTGGATGGCGATATGCAAGGTCGCCTGCTGGCACGTCATCAGGTGAAAGGGGACAGCGAGGAAAATCGCCGTTTGGGCGAGCGCGAGTTGGAACGTTGTGCAGAAATGGGGATCGAAGCCGGACGCGTACTCACGCTGAGCGATATGGCGCGTAATGACAATGTGATCTTCTCGGCGACCGGCATCACCAAAGGCGACCTGTTGGAAGGGATTGCCCGTCGGGGTAACATCGCCACCACCGAAACCCTGCTGATTCGCGGCAAATCACGCACTATCCGGCGTATTCGTTCAACACATTATCTCGATCGCAAAGATCCCGCGTTGCATGATTTCCTGCTGTAATAGCATGAATTCACAACCGCTATCGCAGCAATTGTTTCACTGTTGTTAAAGAATCGCGTATCGTAAAGGCCCTCTCCCCTGACGCACTGTTTCGTAAGGGGGATGGCCTGAATGGCCGAAAAACATCAGGAGCACAGCACTATGGCAGAGTGGGTAACCGGTAACGTTATTCAGGTAACAAATTGGACGGACAGCCTTTTCAGCATTCAGGTTCAGGCGCCGATTGCCGCGTTTACGGCGGGCCAGTACGCCAAACTGGGATTGGAAATTGGCGGTGAACGCATTCAACGCGCCTATTCCTACGTGAATGCCCCCAGTAATTCCACTCTTGAGTTTTATCTGGTCACAGTGCCGGACGGCAAGCTCAGCCCACATTTACATGCTCTGCAACCCGGAATGCCACTGGAAATCACCAAAGAAGCGGCAGGTTTCTTTGTGCTGGAAGAAATCCCTGACTGCGACACGCTGTGGATGCTCGCGACCGGCACTGCCATCGGCCCTTATCTGTCGATTTTAGAGGAAGGGAAGGATCTGGAGCGTTTCCAACACATTGTGTTAGTGCACGCGGCGCGTTTTGCCAATGACCTTAGCTACTTACCCAAGATGCAGCAGCTACAGCAGCGTTACGGCGATAAACTGCGGATACAAACGGTCATCAGCCGGGAAACACAGGTCGGTTCCCTGACAGGGCGCGTTCCGGCGCTTATCAGCAGCGGTGCGTTGGAGAAGGCGGTCGGATTGCCCCTCAATGCGCAAACCAGCCATGTGATGCTGTGCGGTAACCCACAAATGGTACGTGATACCCAGCAATGCCTGAAAGAGCAACGGGAAATGACCAAGCACCTGCGTCGCCGTCCGGGGCATATTACCAGTGAGCATTATTGGTGATGACATAGTGTTCTATACCAGATGCCTTGTCTGCACTTATTACTCGCCCTATCCCCAGGCCTCACTTTTCAAAGGGGCCGCCGCAAGCGACGTTTTTGCGACTCTCATTATTTATGGGTATGCTTCATTTTCCATTAAGCAACGGATTCATTTATGAGCCGGACCTTCCATTGCTGAAGGATCTGAAAAGCTTGGGTAGCATGCCTTTTAACTTCAACATTCCCTACCTTATCAGGGTGTACTTGTAAAAGCGTCTTATTAAATTCCTTTTTACTCATTTGTTGTGGGAAAACGGTATTCATATTGTCACTATTATTTATAATCCTATAAATCAACGAATAATTCTCCGTTGATTCACCTGCTGGTGATGGAACATTTATTTCACTATTTTCTCTGGCAACATTGTTGTAAATTCGGCGCTGTCTGTTGCCAGCCTGAGCCCTCGAGCTTGCGCCATTATCCTGAGCCCTCGAGCTTGCACCACTAGCCTGAGCTCTTGAGCTTGCACCGCTAGCCTGAGGTCTTGGTCTTGCTCTTGGGTTTTGCTGCCCCCTCATATGTTCAGCAAAAGCATTACGGGCAAAGCTAGCTGCGGCTTCTGGAGGAACATTATGTTCCCGGAACAAATTGTAGAATCTTTGCTCACTCGGATTTAGCCCTGCGAACATCTCTCTTTCATGCCTAGCCATGTAACGAGAATAGCGAGTAAAGTGCATAATCGTCGATGAGCCCAAACCTGCAACCCCTAATCCCAGTGACATCCATCCCAACACGCCCGAAGCTTCTGGATTCACGACCTCTGTCGCACCGCTGGCAATTGCAGTAACATCTGCCGCCACGGCTAGCCCCCCCACAACCAAGGATGTCGTTGATGCCGCATTAATCGCCGCTATCACCCCCCCTGCTGCCGCGATAGATGCCCCGGCAGTGAAGGCCGCCAGCGCGATGCCGATGGCCCCGGCAATAATGCCGGTTATCGCCTGCCAGCTCAGATGGCCCGACGGATCGGTGTAATTTATCGGATCGCCAGCACAGTAGGCATACGGGTTGATGCCCCCGGCACCGAACGGGCTCAGGCTATCCGGGCAGTTAAAACGCATCAGTACCGGATTGTACGCACGATAGCCGTTACCAAGGTGGTAGGTGCCACTCACCGGATCGACGCGCTCACCGTTAAAACCGGGCAACAGGTCGGTCACGTCTCCACTGCCGTAAGGTGACCAGGCATGCAGATTGCCCGTTGGCTGCCCCCCCTCCCGCGACCACAGCAGGCTGGCATTGCTATCGGTGCCTGTCAGCGTCAGGCGCGTGCCGTCATTGACACCCAGGCAGGCATGTACCGCTTTGATCAGCCGTAGCTGCCGGTTTTGTTGCACCAATTCCTCATTCACCCGTTCATCTGCCCGATAATACAACTGGCGGGTGTCGCTGCTGCTCACCTGCTGGCTCACCAGTTGGTTCTGCGCATCATAACCGTAACCGCCACCGCTGATACCTGCGCCACTGACGGCAATCAAGCGACCAATCACATCATATTCCAGCGTCCTTCCGGCATCATCTTGCGTCATCCGGCCATTGGCATCGTATTGCAACGCAATACTCGGCGGAAAACCGCTGTGGGTATGGGTCACAGACGTCAGTTGAGTGGAATCCTGAAGGTTCGCATAGTGGTACGTCGCGGTATCCGAGGTGCCGTCTGCCAGTGTGGTCGTCACCGACGTCAGGTTGGTCAACGCATCATAACGGTAGGTTTGCCCTGACATGACATGACCATAGGCATCTGG
>NZ_JAGFPF010000390.1:0-1600 GCF_025962695.1 Candidatus Symbiopectobacterium sp. NZEC135
AACGTCGTTCGGGAAAGTACGGCCAGTTTTGGGGTTGCCAGCATTATCCACGCTGTAAGGGAACTCGTAATTAGCAGATTAAATACTTTCTTAGGTAACTTCTGACATTGCCAGCATTCAGATATTCCCATGGTTTCATGACTTGAAGATGGGTTTCAAAACAGCAATGTACTTTCCCTAATCGCCAATACGCGCTAAATTCCAGAAAGATACCGAGTTACGCCCTAAAAAGCTGACTCGGTTTTTTTTATGCGCACCGCTCGCGCATTCCCCCACGTCGAACCCAACCCTTTGGAATGAACCTTTGAGGAAGTCAGTTAGTGCTGGCGAGCCTCGACGGGCTGATTTCCTGTGCGGCAAAGGTTCATTTCAAAGAGAAGGTAAACGTTATGAGCAATCATGCAGTAATCCCCGCCTACGACTTCCGAGAAATGGTTATGTCTGCCAGTGGGAAAGTGCTGACAAACAGTATTAAAGTGGCGCGTTTCTTCGGCAAAGATCATAAAAACGTACTGCGAAAAATCCGGAAAACTATCAGTGAGTGCCCTGATGATTTCGCCCAGCTCAATTTTGAGCCTACTGATTTCATTGATAAAAATGGTGATGTTCAGCCGATGTTCAACATGACGAAAGACGGTTACATATTAGTGGTCATGGGGTTCACTGGCAGGGCAGCTATGCAAATCAAAATCACCTATATTGAGGCTTTCAACTGGATGACGGATCAGCTTCAGCGCCGCCAACTGATAGGCGAAAAAGCTATGCATCGGCTGGCGGTTAAAGAGACTCGTTCTAAGTTAAAAGGAACGATCGGCAGTCGCCTTATGAACGAGCGCAGAAAAGAAATCTCAGTTTTGCGTGAAGAGGAAAAACAGGTCATGGCACTGAATTGCCCGCCACTATTTCCCTCATTGTCATAATCAAGAGCATCTCATAATCCTACCGCTTCGGCGGTTTTTTTGTGCCTAAATTCTGGAGCCCGTCATGGCCTACGATCCGCAACAACAGCGCCCCGAGCAGCAAATCACCAACGGTAATCGACAAGGCTTGAACATCCAGCAGCCCGGCGAAGTACCCGATTTCGATCGCCAATTCTTCGCCCCAGAGAACTGGAACAAAGCGCCAGTAGAAGCCAAGGTCACGCTGGGCGATATCGGCAAGTCTGCCGTTGCCGCGCCGCTGGATATGGTTGCTGCTGGCGGTCAGATGTTTAAAGCGGGTAACCAAATCCTCGATGATAAAGCGGCAGCGCAAGCTGGGGAGAATCCCAATCCTTTCGGCATTGATGAGACGATGCAAGTCATGCGCGACAACGCCGGAAACCCACTGTCCCGAGTAGGGAGTGCGGTTATTGAAGGTGTTGGCAATCTTGCTGGGCAAGCATCAAAGGCCATCAAAGATACCTATAGCGAGGGCGCAAAGCAGGCGGCATCACAGGATTTTGTAAAAGTCGATCATGACAAAGAGGGGAATTTCACAGGCATCAGTGCTGGCGATGGTCTGTTTGATAAAGATACCTGGCTGATTAATGCGGTGCCTACCGTGGCTCAGTTAATTGCAGGTGGGGCGATGTCAAAAGTGGGTGCAGCCGCCGCGCGTG
>NZ_JAGFPF010000391.1:0-1597 GCF_025962695.1 Candidatus Symbiopectobacterium sp. NZEC135
AATCGTTACCGTCATATTCCAGTTTAAAGCGCAGCGGATTCCACGGAGTTTGATATTCTACCCCACCAAACAGCGCTGCCGGGCCGTGGAAAAGGTTCCCCACCTCGAATTGCCCACCGCCCGTTTTGTAGCTACCACCTCGCTGGCAGAAACTGGTTTTGAACTCACAGGCAGGGTTTTTTATATTGCCGCTCTCGGCCATATTGCCCCAACCAATGCCGAGAGTAAAATCAAACGGGCCCATGCGTTTGCTGGCCACCAGATATTCACTGTCAAACAACCCAGTGCCCGCTATATCACGTAAGCCAAAAGAGACATCCGGCATCCATGCGCTCTCTTGCCATAGCCGCGCTTTGACATCAAAGGATTTATCTTTATAACTTTGCTTGCCGCTAAAACTGGCGACATCGCTATAAGGCTGAGTACGAATATCGGTATAACGTACTGTAGTCTCCAGCCAGTCAAACAGTTGCAACGATACGGAATAACGCCGGTACTCCTCGTTATCACGGTAGTTCAGGTTGAATTCACCGCTGCGCGCCATACGTGCCGTCGGCATTTGCAGCAACCCGGTGCCACCAAAATCTGACTGGGATACGCCCGCACTGTCGAAGCGGGTATTCGAATTGGTGACATTTTTTACGATATCACTTTGCTGCGCCACGTCTTGTGCCACAGCCTGACCACTCAGTACGCCGCTGATGACCAACGACAGATACCCTATTTTAAATTTTCTGTTCTTTGTCATTAGTGCGGGATCCGGTTAGCCAGAAAATCAGCAATTTGATCGTTTAAAGAAGCGAATTCGTTGGGTAATACGCTGGGGTCGAAACCAATAAACAACGTTTCACCTGCCGCAGGCTCGATATGTTGCTGATTCCACAGCGCCAGTGGCACCTTACGCCATGCGCCTTGCCCATCAATAAGGTAACCCGCATCCCGATTGGCACCGGTCAGAAAACGACGATCCAGCACATAATCCCTAACCGTCCCGCCGGATTGCAACGCCACATCCCCCACGGTTTTCAGTTCAGCGATATCAGCATCGGTATTGATCAGCCCGGCCAGGGTAAAATGCGATGCTAGCGGTGCGATATAGAGCGCATAGTCACCCACCAGCGGGCGATTAGCGCGCGGGGTTATACGAATTCTGTCGGGATCGAGCGGCGTTGAAATTCTCCCAGCTACATCGACCTGATCCAGCATTTTACGCATCAGCCAGGCTGAAATCGCCAGATCGCCATCGCCGGAGTTGCGCCAACGGGTTTCCAACTCGGCCAGCGATTTACGCAGCGCTTCTGCCTGCGCATACACCTTTTGCGTACTGGCATAATCAGAAATCAACGCGGTGCGCCAGTTAACGTCAGCAGGAAACGCCACCTGCTGATAAAACTCAATCAATCGCGTGCCGTCTGCTTGCTTTACCACCGCCAGCGTTTGCTGCGGGGTTTTTATTGTTAACTGCGCGGCCTGTGCAGCCCCCGCCGTGAGCAGCATCAGGAGTGCCATACGGGAAAATGCCAACATGTCAGTCCCTTATTGTACGTAGGGTTTTAATACCGTGAATTTAACCAGTGCCATGTCCGGCCCCATATAT
>NZ_JAGFPF010000392.1:0-1593 GCF_025962695.1 Candidatus Symbiopectobacterium sp. NZEC135
TATCCTGATATTGGCGATATTGCACCAGAGCCAGGTTCCGGCAAAGCATCTAAGCCAGCGGTTATAAATTCGCCTGCCCTCGGCTTCGTTTGATGATTTTGAGCCCGCTTTTATCTCCCGCGTCCCACCATAAGCCAGTGATGGTGGGACGCGGGAGAGATGCTATTTTTACATCAGCTATCAGTAATACCCCGGTTTTCCCTCTTTAGTAACTCTCAAGAAAATACCGCTTAGCGAATGCTACAACGGAAGTGCCTAAATACTACGCCTTAGTCAGATAAGCAATTTCACTGACGCTGGCCGGGCATCAACCTAAGGAGCTTTCGATGGCACAACAAGATTGGCATCCGGCAGATATCATCGCTGGTTTAAAAAAGAAGGGCACAACACTGGCAGCAGTTTCCCGACAGGCCGGGCTGGCATCATCTACTTTGGGAAATACGCTATTGCGCCATTGGCCTAAGGGAGAACGATTAATTGCAGAAGCCTTGCATACACGTCCTGAAGCGATCTGGCCTTCACGCTATCTCAACAGGCAACGTAGGAAAGATGGCGATAGTGCAGTAGATTAAAGGACAGCCATTCAAGCCGGGAGGTATACCTTCCGGCGCATGGTCGCAACGCGGCCACCTTCTTCTGCCCCATGCCTCGCTCCACCAACTCACCCAATACCGTGGGGCGAGTTAGTGGGGCAATGTGTTTGGGCGAGCGACAGAGAGCTCGATGGTGACAAATTAAAAGAGACCCCTCTTCATTGAGTTCGATAATTCATGGTCTATTTTTCGAGATCACTCCATCAGTATGGAGGAGTGCATTAATGAAAATACAACCGATAGCAATATCTCCAGAGAACGTATTCTGTCACCGATAGACTTCTATGCTCCCTAGCGGATTTCTATGCCATAGAAATCCGCTAGGGAGCTAACAAGCGCAGCGCCTTAGTGGCTTGATTGAGGATTTTGGCACAGTGCATCGCCAGCGTAATACGCCTGCCAAGAGCACTGTTCGATAAACCTAGCCTAAAAAGCACGATGAATTGATGACGATCGCAAACTGTGCTTGCTGGATTAAAAGGGCCATATTCACCGCATTCCCTGCGATATGCTTGGACACGGGAGATATATAGTACAGGTTTATGGTTGAGGAGCCTTGCTGTAGAAGATTACATGTAGCGAAAATCTCTAAAAGTGCATGGTTCGGTTTACCGGGATACTTACACCATCAGATGCATCCCTTCACCATCGGTAAGTTTATAAGCCTTGTCTTCTGGTTTGGCACTTCTGACTTTTACATCGGTGAGTGGCATAGCAGATCTCCATATTGAGGTGTCGGCATACGCTGGCTGTTGGTATAAGAATTCATTGAACGGGCTTGTACCATCACTTATACCAATAAATCCTACTTGATGTACGTAGATGTCGGTAGAGTCTGGTTGACTGAAAACAGCGAGTTTATAGCTAATTCACTGAATTTTAGGAATAAAAAAAGACGTCGCTTGACGTCTGTTTACTTCGAAATGGTACGCCCTACAGGGCTCGAACCTGTGACCTACGGCTTAGAAGGCCGTTGCTCTATCCAACTGAGCTAAGGGCG
>NZ_JAGFPF010000393.1:0-1587 GCF_025962695.1 Candidatus Symbiopectobacterium sp. NZEC135
TACAGTATAACGCCATATATCCCGGCAATCTCTCAGAGTTAAGCCATGAAATACCCATCAGCGCCCCGCCCCGCCCTTCTGTGAATGCAGGAAATACCACGGCAGATATACTGAGAATTCTTTTCCAGCCGCAGTTAAATTACTTTCCCTCAGAGGTAAATATAAACACTGCCACAGAGGGTAGAATGTTGCTTATGGAGATCCACCATTGGTATACGCCAGAAGATCTAAACAGCAAACCTCTGGTATCACAACCACACCTAACGAAATTGGCACACTGGGAGACGCTTGCTAAAAACAGCAACAGTACATCATTTTCCCAATTCTTGAGTAAACTCAGAGCCTGTGATGTCGTTACTCACTCTTCGGAATTTAAACAGCACATCAGAACGTTTCTGGACAATATTGTTTTATCACCCTCGTTGGCAGAAACCTTGTTTGCTATCGCCTATGACGGAACCGCCAGTTGCAACGACAAGACCCTGTTTACTTACAACCAGATGCAGCAAGTGATGATTGTTGACGACATTAACAAGGGAAAATATGACAACCAACTGGATGCGTTGATTACCATAGCCAGACGCGTTTATCGCACCAGACAATTAACGATAATGGCCAATCAGCATATGAAGCGGCATCCTAACACGGATGAAGTTGAAGTTTACCTCGGTTTCCAAACCCGTTTGCACAGCGCGTTAGATTTGCAACACTTCGCGCCAGATATGCACAGTTTTATTTGCTCAAAAATTTCAGCAGAGGACCTAATCTCGGCGGAGAAAACCATTAAAAAAAATGAAAACATTCAATTTCCAGCCTGGCTCGCACAGTGGGAGCCGTTACATGCGTTGATTGAACGGCTTGCGCCAGAAAAAATACGGGCCGCTCAGGAGAAAAGATACCATATGCTGGAGTTTGAATACCAAAAAAATGTTGATGATTTGCTGCGAAAGAACATATTAAAAAATATCCCAGATGCCGAAATAAATGCGGGAAAAATAGTATTAAAAAAAATGCAGCTTGAGATTGATCGCGCGCTGATTGCTGATTTCTTTTCTCAACATCAACTCAATAGTGCCATTGAGAATGAATTCTGGAGCAAGGATAATTACAGCAAGGCGTAAAACACACGTCAGGATGACATCATCAAACACTCCCGCTATAGTGACCGCTGACGAACGGTTACGGCGACCAGACGGCGTCGTTAATAAATGGATACGGAGTACTATGATCGCTCACCATCCCGAACCTGAGCAGATTCGATTAGAGAACGTTTTACTGGCTTTGGGTAACCCGGTACGGTTAGAAGTAGTACGTATTTTAGCCCAGCAGGGGGAGCAATCCTGCGGAGCCCTTTCGCAAGGGGCAGCAAAATCCACCATGTCGCACCATTGGCGGGTATTGCGCGACAGTGGCGTGATTTGGCAACGCCCTAATGGCCGAGAAAACCTCCTTTCGCTGCGACGTGACGATCTGGATGCGCTTTTCCCCGGCCTGTTAGACACACTGTTAACCGCACTGGAGCAGCGCGGCGCATAAAAAAAGCCGGTCTGGTTGCAGACCGGCTTTCGTGCATGAGTTTTACTCAGC
>NZ_JAGFPF010000394.1:0-1586 GCF_025962695.1 Candidatus Symbiopectobacterium sp. NZEC135
AGCGGGGAGAGCAGCCAGAAAGATATCGAACGTCATGTGGATGGCTGGATCAAGGCACATCAGGCACAGTTTGATGGGTGGGTTAAAACCGCCGCTGACGCGGCCAGGTAACCTGATAGCGTCACGTTGTGATTGTTCACTCACAGGCCCTAACGGGCCTGTTTCTTTAGATTCCGCTCCCTGTAAACGCCCTCTGTCTTAACGGATTTGCTACAATCGCCCCCACATATTCCAGAACGCTAGCGAGTATTCATGTCTTCTCAACAGGCCCAGACGGGTCTCAGCCTTCCTTTAACGCTCATCATGTCGACGGCAACCGGATTGGCCGTTGCCAGTAATTACTACGCCCAGCCGCTGTTAGAAACCATCGCCAGAGCCTTTGAGCTTTCCGTTAATCAGGCAGGGCTAATTGTCACCGCCGCGCAGGTGGGCTATGCGGTAGGGTTACTGTTTCTGGTGCCGATGGGTGATATGTTTGAACGGCGCACGCTGATTGTCACCATGACGCTGTTGACCGCGCTGGGGCTGGTGATTACCGCGCTGGCCCCCACATTGCCGGTGATGCTTGCGGGTATCGGGGTCGCGGGGTTGTGCTCCGTGGTGGCCCAACTGCTGGTGCCGCTCGCGGCAACGCTGGCAACCCCCGAAACCCGTGGCAAGGTAGTGGGTACGATAATGAGCGGTCTGCTGCTCGGCATTCTGCTTGCACGCACCATTGCCGGCGCACTCGCCACGCTGGGAGGATGGCGCACCGTATACTGGGTAGCCAGCGTATTGATGGTTATTATGGCGTTGGTACTGTGGCGCGCCCTGCCGCGTTTACCGCCCAACAATAACCTGCAATACGAGCAACTGATCGTCTCCATTTTCCGGCTGTTTGCCACCACGCCAGTATTGCGCGTGCGCGCACTGCTCGGGTGTCTCTCTTTTGCCAATTTCAGCATTCTCTGGACCTCGATGGCATTTCTGCTGTCGGCACCGCCTTATCACTATTCAGAAGGGGTTATCGGGCTGTTTGGTTTAGTGGGGGCGGCAGGCGCACTGGCCGCCACCCGCGCTGGCCGTCTGGTCGATAAGGGAAAAGCCACGTTGACCACCACGGTGGGTCTGGTGCTGCTGTTACTTTCCTGGGGCATGATCGCCATGGGTGCCACGGCGCTGCTGCCGTTGATTGTCGGCATTGTGGTGCTCGACCTTGCCGTGCAGGGCTTGCACGTCACCAATCAAAGCGTGATCTACCAGATGATGCCGGAAGCGCGTAACCGGCTTACCGCCGGGTACATGACCAGCTACTTTATCGGCGGCGCGGCGGGCTCCTTGCTGTCTGCGGCAACCTATCAGGTTGCGGGCTGGACAGGCGTCTGCTCTGCGGGTGCGGCAGTGAGCCTGCTGACGCTGCTTATCTGGATACCTGGCCGAAAACACGGCTGATAACAGCACGCCAGTGAGGATGTGTCACATCTCTGGCACATCCTCCGTTTTATCGGTAGGGTATTGACCATCGATTCTATTAAGCGACACGTTAGCCAATGATAAGCCAACAGCAGGAGAAGCACGTTGAACACGCTTCTCCGCACGCCACCTTC
>NZ_JAGFPF010000395.1:0-1560 GCF_025962695.1 Candidatus Symbiopectobacterium sp. NZEC135
GGTATTCGTTGCCGGGGACACGATTTCATACGGTGAGTTGGCCGATGTCATCGAGCGCATCACCGGCCAGACGTTCGAGAAGACGCTGTGGACGCTGGACAAATTGCATGCCGATCTCGCTCTTGCACCCGATAACGTCATGGTGCGCTACCGTGCCGCCTTCGCATTGGGCGACGGCATGTGGTGGAACAAGGCGAACACCTTTAATGCGCGTCACAATATTGAAACGGTCGACGTGGCGCACTATCTGCCACGTTTGCTGGAGGCCTGATTCGCTTATTTGCCTGCGGCAAAGCCGGTTCTTATAGTTCGCGGCGTCTGGACAAAAAGATGTATAAAGCAGGAGCAATGACCCGTTCTGTTAATCGTGAGGTGGCTAACTTACCGATCACCATACGGGTCAACGCGTTAATTTAGCGATAGCTCAGGAAATATTCGGCAACCATCTGTGCATTGGCTGGCGTAGCTGTTTCAAAACCATAATATTTTCCATAAACGGGACGCAATTCTTCCGTTGCGCGTCGTGCTATTTCGCCATACCAGGAGGGAAGCATTACCGTATGAGCATTGATCGCTTTTGTATCTACGCCCGCCAAACGGGACTGCCTTCATCGCTTTCGACACTGCGGTTTTGAGATCGCCAATAAATTTCAGATGAAAAAAGAAATCATCATGTGAACCGATATTACCATGTCCGCCGCTGAAGTAGTCCCAAGGCAGACTGTCGGCTTGCTTAATATTCTGCTCAAGGTATGTAAAACGTTCTGAGCCAGCGAAATTCCAAAATGGCGGCTGATCGGGATTGAGCAGATCCGGCGCATGGAGTATGCGTTCATTTTTCAGCAACCAGGCTGCATGGTCCTCTGTGTGCGCGGCGTGCTCAAAACCGTAAAGTTGAACCGTAAGCTTTTCGAAGGTGAAACTGCCATTCGGCCAGCTTACGACCTCTGTCGGACGCGGTAATGAACTGTTAAGCCGGATCATTTTCTCGGCAGTTGCACTTGAGGCAATCAGCCGTGGCGGGTGAGGTTGTCCTTTTAGCTCAGCAAGCAACACTGGCGTATCCGCGATGTGATCCGCATGGTCGTGCGAATATACGATAGCCGTTATTGGTTTTTTCGTTACAGACTGTATGGCAGTTAACAGTTGTTTTGCATGGCCTTCTAGTGGATCGAACAGCAGCACACCGTTATCGCCTACATAGAAAATGGTCGCGTAAAAGCCGGACTGGAACCAATACGTTTGTTGCGTCAGTCTTTGCAGTACATACCCGCCCTGCATGTTCAGATTAAACAGGTTGGCTACTTTCTCTCCCGGTTGCAAGACGGTTGTACTGGATGGTACCCGATAATGGGCTGATACCGTAGACGGTGCTTCTGCAACCTCAGCGTATACGGTGTTGGCAAATGCTGACAGAGACATCAATAATGTGAGAGATGTTAAACGCAATTTCGTCATGTTAATTATTCCACTGCATATAGCGCCACTGGTGCATTAACACGAGTCGTTATTTTTATCCCGATCCGGGAGACTGTTGTTTTCAGCACCAGGTTAGCTTAT
>NZ_JAGFPF010000396.1:0-1569 GCF_025962695.1 Candidatus Symbiopectobacterium sp. NZEC135
TGCCGTAACCGGCACGCTGACACAACTGGTTGATAGCGCCGACAACACCACCACGCTCGATATCCACAGCACCGTTGCCGTGCTTGATACCCGCCTGACGCCGCATCTGGGTGCCGAAACGGGTGCGCTTGACTATGCGCACTTGTTTGATCTGTTGGATGACAAAGGCAACTCCCGCTTTACCGGCCTTCAAGGCATCACGATTGTAGGAGACAAGATCTACCTGGTTCGCACTCACAGCGATTGGGTTTATGACGAAACGACGGGAACCGGACAGGACGTTGAGTCCAACGTCCTTTACCTGGTCGAGCGTGATACCGACGGCAAGCTGTACATGACCAAAAGCGCGGAGATCACCGGGTTAACCGGTGCGGCGCAAGTGCGCGTTTCCAGCGATGGCAGCAGCCTGTATGTCATTGGTGCAGATAATATCGCGCTGTTTGATGCCAACGATCTGCATCAAATTGGCACCGTTGGCGGCGATATCGGCATGGTGCGCGATGTGTTAGCCAACGGCGACAAGGTTTACATCACCAGCGGCGACAGCCTGCTGGTGTTCACCCGCACCGGAGAGACGCTGACACTGACCACAACGCTCACCGATGCGGGAGACACCGGCCAGCAACTCGACGGTGCCAACGCGCTGACCCTGTCACCGGATGGCAAAACGCTGTTTGTCGCAACCTCAGGCGGCGATACGGTGGTGAGCAGGTTCAGCGTGAGCGACGACGGCACCCTGACCTACAAACAAGCTATCGCCGGTTCGACGGCCAGTGAAGAGGGTTACTACGCCTCCGCCATCACGGTTTCACCCGACGGCAAATCACTGTATGTGGTGGATAACAATACCTCGCTGCATATCTTCACCGTAGCGCAAGACGGCACGCTCACCGCAACCTCAACCTTGACGATCAGCTCAGGTGAAGGCGACGAGGGGAAACCAACCAGCGTCAAGCAGGTACTGGTCTCTCCTGATGGCAGCTCCGTGGTGATCACCGGGGAACTGGGGCGCAGCGACAATTACAACACCTACGGCATCATTCTCTATGCGCGCGCTGCCGACGGCAGCTTGACACAGCGCCAGGCAGTGGAAGGCTTTGGTAATGTAGCAGATTATAAAGGGACGGTATTGAGCGAGGTGCGCTATGCCAGCTTCAGCGCCGATGGGAAGCAGCTTTACCTCACGGGCACCCTGTATATCCAGGATAGTACCAGCGGCTCGAGGCCGGAAGGGATGGTTATCCTCGATCTCATACCTGCCACTGAAACCTTTACCGAAAGAGGCGATGCGGTTGCACTGCTCCCCGGCGGCATCTTATCGGCCCCGGTCAACGATCAAAGCAGCTATCAAGGTGCCACACTGGTGATTGAACGCACCGGCGGCGCACAGGCTGGCGATCAGTTTGGGCTTTCTGCCGGCAGCGGCCTGACCCTGACAGAGGATGGCAAGATCTCGCAGGGAGGCAAGGCGATCGCCAATGTCACTATCGATACCAGTGGCAAACTGACCATCACCTTTTTAGCGGGCGTCACGCAAGCGGAAGCACAGCAGGTGCTGCGAGCCATTGC
>NZ_JAGFPF010000397.1:0-1561 GCF_025962695.1 Candidatus Symbiopectobacterium sp. NZEC135
AATGCAAATCCCAACACCCTCTATATAATAGGAAAATAAACCATTGCATTCATTTTCTAATTTATCTACATGGTTAAAGGTTATCATCTGCCTATAGTCCAAATGGGTTAGTTCCAGCCATGTTAGTTCCTTCCACATTAATCTTGAGCAGGTTAGCTCTTGTTAATATTGCGTCGCGCAGGTTAGCTCTTTTCAGGTTAGCGCTGCTCAGATTGGCATCGGTCAAGTCAGCGTTGCTCAGGTCAGCTCTGATCAAGTTCGCGTTGCTCAGGTTCGCGTTGGTTAAGTCAGCCTCAATCAGGACAGACATTGTCGCGTCTGCGTGGGTTAGGTCTGCTCCGTTTAGTTTGGCATTTAGCAGCTCAGCTTGGGTCAAGTCAGCGTTGCTCAGGTTAGCATTGGTCAGAACAGCATCGTTTAGCTCAGCCCTTTTCAAGCTAGCATAGTTCAGGTTAGCATTGGTCAGGTCAGCGTCACTCAGAACAGACATTGACACGTTAGCGTGGGTTAGGTCAGCTCCGTCTAGTTTGGCATTGCTCAGGTCAGCACCGCTAAGATCAGCGCGTTTCAGGTCAACATCGCTTAGAATTGCGTTTCTTAGATAAGCGCCTTTCAGGTCAGCACCACTCAGGTTAACGCCTTTCAGGTTGATAACCCCATCATCAGTTAAGATATCTTTAATACAGGTGATATTGAGCAATGCTTTCAATTTGAGTGTTTGGAATATATTAAAAAAATTTTCAGCATCAATTTCTTGATTTTCTGACTTATTGCCTTTTGTTACTTCTACAGTAACTTTGTTTGTATGGTCTGTGTAATAAAATGACACCTCACACCCATGAATGCAATCTACGTGTATTTTCCTGCCATCTTCCATTTCTTTGGCTGTGAGTCCGCTAAAAGCACTTTCCATTTTCGTCATTATTTGATTATATAAATCCTCCTTATCTTTTCGTATTTTACCAAATGTAATAAAATTGATAATGTGTTCGAGTAATCCTTTTGGTGAAGTCATCTCTTTTATGGAACTGTCTGTTCCTATCATGGACATGGATAAATCATTTAATAAACGCCCTGCTGATGTATTAAGTAACATTGAAATAACCACAGTCAAAAAAAATATAATTTAATGTAAGTTTTTTGTTATGTTGATTTAATCGGGTTTATAACCGATATTGGTTGCAGTTTATAATGCGGGATTAACGGTCGACCAACCATTTTTTCAAGGTGCTCAATCCACACATCCAGCCACTGATACTAATCAGTGAGATAATCGTGAAGGTTGTAACGGGCCATAATGTCCCCATCGGGTGGCCGAGACGCTTATCGATGACATGAAGCGGCGCACCAGGTTCTGAACAGTCCTTCACTAGTCATGAAGCGACTAAGGCCCATCTCTGTTTTATCTACTTTGTCTCGGCGTTTTCAGCGTGACTGTCTGCATATAGTCTCTGTAAGCAATGTGTACACGCCTCTTACCTAATACGCAAAATGCACACAAAAATGCCAGCGGCGCAAGCCGCTGGCTGGTGAAAAGCACCATTACTCAGAAGTTTCTCTA
>NZ_JAGFPF010000398.1:0-1555 GCF_025962695.1 Candidatus Symbiopectobacterium sp. NZEC135
CAGCAGACCTAACTGCCTTTCTTTAGGTCTGCTTCGTGTCAAGGAGCGGACGTTGTTACAGCATTTTGTAGTAATCACTGGTGAGCAGGTCACTAATCGCAAACATTAAGTGCATATTCTGACCTAATCCGGAGCGCTGATATGGCCGCCGAAGTTGCTTGTTACAGCCTTGCCAGCATGGGCGAGGGAGTGTGGCCCAATGCACAGCGACGGTCGGAATTAATAAAATCACACTATCTAATGAATGGGTCATGCAGATTTGAATGAGCAGTTTTGTAATAAGATAATTTAAATGCTTCAATTGCCTTTTCGGCAACTTCATCAATCTCTTACTTCAAATTTATATGATTTTGATCCAGGCATGTTAACTCCTTGTGGTGCTTTTATTTGCAATGCATAACTCTCAAAATAAAAAATATCTTTACTTCTCATTCCAATTATTGAATTTGTGATTTTAAAATTTTCTCTTGATTTCTATTTTTTATAATATTAGGTGTCTCTGTTTTATATAAACCGCACTGAACCAATTCGTCAACCTCTTTTGGATTGCCCTCCATTGCAAAAGCCATACTTCCCAACATCAAATTGGCCCAACGAGTCTCCTCTCCTTGTACTTGATCTGACATCTCTCCAGTTAACGTTATTGACCGCGAGCTCATTGACTTAACTACTGCTAGACTAAATGGGAACTGTGGTGGTTCGATATTATAATTATTTCGCTCACTGATAAGTTGGTTCAGTTCTTTTGCTTCTTCCATAAGGGTTTGTGGTATCTGCTGGTTATTTATCTGCCTGGTAGAGACAAGAACCTGTGCCCTTACCGCATCTAAACTTGGCATTATGAAATCACTGAGAACAAAGTAAAACTCAAGCTGGCTTATTTGTGCAGCTTCTGCAGGTTCTCTTAGCTCAATGAACATACGATCCATAATCCCCTTATCCTTGAATGGCGGACAAAGAGCTTTCATATTATGTAGCACATTTTTTTCAAATGAACGGGTTCTGTCGGACGCAATTAGCACTTGCCTATAATCTACACGAAATATCTTTAAAATAGCGGACAGATTGTCAAAAGCACGCGCGTCTATATTTAACCCAGTTTCTTTCACTTGAGATTCAATTTCCCCCAGCGATATTGACACCGGTCTTGCACAGAATGTATCCAGTTCCCATGATGATAAAAATGGTTTTTCATCAAGGGTCTTCAGACATGTGCTGTATGCATGATCCAGTTTATTGGTCAGAGTTAAAAACTGAGAGATGTCTTTATCCGTGTTCTCTCTGAGATCAACCTGAGCATTGTGATAAGTTAGATACTGATGAACTACGTAAATACTGCTAATGATCAACAGACATCCAATAGCAATTCGCATTGCCCACTGTAGAGTGGATAAACGCTTGAACCAATACCCAAAATGTTCCCGCTGTACAGATTCATACCTCCTAATTTGATTTTCAAGTGTCTGCCACCCCCAAAACGTTACCGGAAAGCGTCCTTGAAGCAAATGCGACTGAGTAATCTGCACGGCTTCATCTTCAAGAGCAACATCATTTG
>NZ_JAGFPF010000399.1:0-1545 GCF_025962695.1 Candidatus Symbiopectobacterium sp. NZEC135
AATAGCAATTTTAGTCTTGGATGAAATTTTTTGAATGCTTTCCATACTTTTACTTCTTTACGAACTACTATTCCTTGTGATTCTCGCTTAGGAACCATACCATTGATGTCACCGCTAATAGAACATCCAGCAATGGATAAAAATCTAAAATTATAAGGTTGCAATGTCGTTATTGCTCTCTGAACTTTTTCGTTCAAGTCGACGATTGACGATTTGGTTATATCTTCGAAGTCTAGAATAACAGAACAGTGTTCTGGAATAATATCTAATGAAGAAAATATATCATTGAAAGTATCAAAAAATGGCTCTTCTTCAATCATATCTTCAAATGCAAAAGAGTTTAGTCTAATAATGAAATTATTTTGCCTTTGGGAGATTATTTTTAGGGTTGTTGAATATTCATCATCTTCCCACCGATCATAACCAATGACAGGAATTACTTGGCTATTATTTTTTTCAAGTGAACTGATTATATGGCTTAATATATGCTCTCCTGATTCGATATTTGAATTAGGAGCCCATCGACTTATATCAATCCCCATTGGCAGTCCGCGCATAACTTTAGATAATGAAGTTGTGTTGTTGTTAATAAAAAACTCAACTGGGTTTCTAATGTTAATGTATTTTTTTGATTCTCGTTGTTTTTTTGTAAGGATCGGAATTTCAAATACAGGAAGTATGCTTTCCATTACTTGAGGATTAGCCTGCAAGTTATCGATTGCTTCGAATTCGCCTTTTTTAGCTTTTAAGATAGGCATGTATTTAGGGTACATAAATCCTCACTTACCAAATATGATTAGGAAAATGTTTTCTGACTTCACCTTGCCCAACTAGCTCTGAAAATTGATTATATTGACCAGTCTCCCTTCGTATCCTTCCCGCAATGATGGATGGATGGATTCTTAATTCTCTGGAGAGTTCATCAATTGTGCTTTTACTAGGGGTCAAATATGCTGAACTCCGTTTCCATACAATTCGAGGAATTAATGTATCTCTGGCAATTCTATTTGCTTCGGCTTCCATTTTATCAGCGCTATCTTTGAGAGTCTCAAGATCATCAACAAAGGTATTATTTGAATCAACATGCTTCCATATATGTACAACTTCATGAAGTAAAGTGAACCAAAAGTTATCGAGACGATCCTGCCTTAGTGTTAGTGCAATTATGGGGCGCCCGTCAGTGTCTTTCAAGGCGGCACCATCTATTGCAGTACCCGTAAGTGGGGGCTCAATTATGACACATATACCATTCTTCTCTAAAAATTCCACAGCCAGTAATGGGCCGTATTCCGACCAACTTAAATGAGCTAGTTCTTTTAGAAAATCTTTAGAAATACAATCCTTTTTGAATTCTACAGCTAGTTTTTTCTCTCGTGATTTTTGTACAACTCTTGCCACCCAAGCATGCAATTTATATACGGTTGTTGGAGAATAGGCATCACCATTTAATGTCCTTTTAAATGCAGTAGCAGTATAGTTTGAACCAAGCCTTTCAATGAATTTTTTAACTTGCTCTTCTGCATTAACCTTAGTCTTGGATTTCAG
>NZ_JAGFPF010000039.1:0-40270 GCF_025962695.1 Candidatus Symbiopectobacterium sp. NZEC135
ATTCGGGCCAAGCTGTTACTGCAAACCACGCAGGAATCGATTGCCAATATCGGGCGGGTGGTGGGCTATGACGACCAACTTTATTTTTCCCGCGTGTTTCGCAAGCGCGTTGGCGTCAGCCCGAGCGATTTCCGGCGTCGCAGCAGTGAAATAAATTATCCCGCAGCGGCAAAAACGGAATCGGCCAATTGGCACGGTCAGGGGGCGCAAGCGCTCGGGGTGTAAAATATCGCTGTCACAGGCTAAACGAGAGGCAACGTTGCTTACCTTGCCTCTCGGAGGAAAGGCAGTAATATTTTAAAAAGTTATTCAGCGATATGCTTATCAAGCATACCCACCGGTAAATTTCCAGCATCAGTCCGCCATCAAAGCGCATACAGCGCCACTTGCGTTGATGCTATACTCATGCTAATGCCTTGATGACAAGGACAATACTACCGAGGGGACATTCCATGAGTGATACCATTCGCGTCGGGCTGGTAGGGTATGGCTATGCCAGCAAGACGTTTCATGCGCCGTTGATAACCGCCGTGCCGGGTATGGAACTGGTCGCCGTATCAAGCAGTGATGCGCAAAAAGTGCATGCGGATTGGGCCAAGGTTACCGTTGTTGACGATCCGCAGGCGCTGTTCAACCGTTCCGATATTGACCTTGTTGTTATTCCCACCCCGAATGAAACCCATTTCCCTTTGGCCAAACAGGCGCTGTTGGCGGGCAAACACGTGGTAGTGGATAAGCCCTTTACCGTGACATTGTCACAAGCGAAAGAACTGGCGCAGGTGGCGGCTCACAGCGGTAAGCTACTGTCCGTGTTCCACAACCGTCGCTGGGACAGCGATTTTCTCACGCTAAAACAGCTCGTAGATAACGGTGTGTTGGGAGAGGTGGTGTATCTCGAATCCCATTTTGATCGTTTCCGCCCGGAAGTGCGCCAGCGCTGGCGTGAAGATGGCAGTGTAGGCAGCGGAATCTGGTATGACTTAGGACCACATCTGTTGGATCAAGCACTGCAACTGTTTGGACTGCCGGTAGCGGTTAATGTGGATTTAGCGCAACTGCGCCCTGGTGGTAAGGCTACAGATTATTTCCATGCCACCTTGATATATCCCCAGCGTCGTGTGGTACTGCACGCCAGTATGCTGGTGGCCGCCGAGTCTGCCCGGTTTACGCTGCACGGCACCAAAGGCAGCTTCATCAAATATGGCCTTGATCCACAAGAAGATCGTTTGAAATCCGGTGTACGTTTGCCGCAAACGGATTGGGGGCAGGATGTGCGTCATGGCGTGCTCACGCTGCATCAGGATGGGGTTATGGCCGAGCAGACGGTAACCACGTTGCCGGGTAATTACCCCGCCTATTACGCTGCGGTGCGTGACGCGTTGCAAGGCAAAGGCGAAAACCCGGTGCCTGCCGAGCAGGCGATACAGGTGATGGAGTTGATTGAGCTTGGCCTGCTCTCGCATCAGGAACGGCGTGCGGTGATGGTCAAAAACCAGTGATACCGACACCGGATAGCACAATGCCTTATCATTTCATCTCCTTATGATGCAAGGTTAGTCTTGATCTTGTTGGTGTTTCGTTGATAAAGGCGATCGTAAGATTGCCTGTATTTTTTTTCAAAAACAGCAGGTTCCTGTAATGGCTTCATTCTCTCCCTTGTCATGGTTACAACGCCTTCGTATTGATAAATTTTTACTGGTATTGATTGTAGTGGTGCTCACGGCATCGGTTTTTCCGTGCGAAGGTAACGTGAAAACGTTCTTCGAATATTTGACCACGGCAGCCATCGCACTGCTGTTTTTTATGCACGGCGCAAAGCTTTCGCGTGAAGCCATTACGGCAGGCATGGGGCATTGGCGTTTACATCTGGTGGTGTTCGCCAGCACCTTTTTACTCTTCCCGCTACTGGGCATGGGGATGAACGCACTGGTGCCCACGGTATTGACACCCACGCTCTATCTCGGGTTTCTCTACCTGTGTGCACTGCCTGCCACTGTACAATCGGCGATTGCCTACACCTCAATGGCGGGGGGCAACGTGGCGGCTGCTATTTGCAGCGCGTCTGCGTCCAGTATTCTTGGCGTGTTTTTATCTCCGATTCTTGTCGGTCTGTTGATGCACACCCAAGGTGGGGAGACGGATACGCTGCACGCGATTGGCTCGATTATCCTGCAATTGATGGTACCGTTTGTGTTAGGGCATCTTTCTCGTCCACTGATTGCTCGCTGGGTCGAGCGTCACCGCAAATTGATTAATATCACTGACCGATCATCGATTCTCTTGGTAGTCTATGTGGCCTTCAGCGAAGCCGTAGTGCAGGGGATTTGGACACAAATTAACGGCTGGTCACTGCTTGCCGTGGTGGTCTGTTCGATTGTGCTATTGGCAATTGTGCTGGTGGTGAATACCTTGGCGGCGCGTAAATTGGGCTTCAATACCGCAGATGAGATAACCATCGTATTCTGTGGTTCCAAGAAGAGTCTGGCGAACGGTATTCCTATGGCTAATGTGCTGTTTCCTGCGGCCGCCGTTGGCGCAATGGTACTGCCGTTGATGATTTTTCATCAGATTCAATTGATGGTGTGCGCCGCATTGGCACAGCGCTATGCCAATAAAAAGGCCAACACGCAACCGGTGAAACCGGCCTAATGCTTCAGGCTATTTAGTATTATTCTCAGGCCGGGTAATCGTCCGGCCTTAACGCCCTTTCTTAGCGAAAATCGTTTTTTGCATTTTATCATCGTAAAAATCACCAATACTTCTCAAACGTGAGTTATCTCGGACATTCTCTTGGTTATGAGGGCGAGGTATGCGAATTTATAGTCTCGACTTGATGAAGATTATTGCGATTTTTCTGGTTATTCTTTCACATATTTCGCTCTATTTTATGAATCGAGATCCTCAGGATTTCGGCGTATTGTTTATTCGTCAGACCGGACAATGTGGGGTGGTGATGTTTTATATGGCGAGTGGCTATTTTTTGCTGAATAATCGCCACGAGGATCAATATTGTTATGTTATGACTAAATCAAAAGCCATCGCGATCGCGCTGGTTTTCTGGCTACTTTTTTACTATCTGTATGACAATGTTGTGCTGACGCGTGTGCTGGGTGCAACGCATCACGATTTCTGGGTGTACCTTAACACCGATCGCACCGCGAGTGAGGCCAGCCATCTGTGGTTTTTATTCTCGATTATTGGTCTCTATTTTATCGTGCCATTGCTGCGTCCGGTATTTATTGATGCTAATCGCCAGATGCTGATTTATGTTATCGCTGCGCTGCTTCTATTAGCCAACCTGACGCTGGTAGAGAAAATAATGAATAGCCTGTTCGGTATCCCGCCGTTTATTCATCCGGCCTTGTTAATGTCCAGCCAGGTATTTGGTCTGGTCAGTTTTTTGATGGGTGGCTATTTTGGATTGGTATATCAACCTACCTTATTATCGGCACGCCACTATTTACCAGGAATCGCACTGGCATTACTCAGCTTCTGCGCGTTGACCTTACTAACCCAGCATTGGGGAATCGTTTTTTTCTACGGAAAGTTCTATAACCTGCCACTGCAAATTTCAGCCGTTTGCGCATTTTATTTAATGCTACATACCCGTTTTGCTTGGTTGGAAGGCGTGATCGGTCAGGTTGGCAGTAAAACGTTGGGGATTTATCTGGTACACAATATATTTGTCATCGAGATTAACAACACCGCGCTTTATGACCGACTGTACCCGATGTTCAGCTTTTTGTCCGTGTATGGTTTTATTGTGCTCTATGGTGCCTTGACCTTTGCGCTGTCATACCTGATTTGCTGCCTGTTAAGCCGGGTACGCTGGATAAACCGTGTGATAAGCCTGTAGGGGCGAGGGATCGCCCCAGGGCACCAGAGCTTATGCGCGTTCGCGCTTACGTTGTACCTTTTCACGAATACGCTGTTTATCCTGCTCGGAAAGAAACGCGACAGCCAACCCATTGCGCTGCGCCTGACGCATTTCATCACCAGTCAGACCGGCCTGCGGGGCGGCAGTGAGATACTCGTGCGCTATCTCGATCCCTTGTACTGCTGGGTCATCGGTGTTGATGGTCGCGGGGATACCGTGGCGCAGAAAGTGGGGCAGTGGATGTTCGGCTAACGACATGACAGTGCTGGTTTGAATATTTGACGTCAGGCAGGATTCGATGGCGATCTGCTGCTGTGCCATGTGCGTCATTAGTGTTTTATCCACTATCGCTGCCACGCCGTGACCAATGCGTTCAGCTCCCAATTGACGAATGGCCTGCCAGATGCTCTCGGCATCCGCCGCTTCACCGGCATGAACCGTAATATGCCAACCGTTATCGCGCGCCTGACGAAAGTGTGAGGTAAACAAACCGCCCGGGAAGCCTAGCTCATCCCCAGCCAGATCGAGTGCTACGATCTTGTCGCGGCAGGCTTGCAGGGCATTCAACTCTTGCTGGCACGCCTCAGATCCAAAAGTGCGACTCATGATACCAATCAGTTGGATATCAGTATCGTAATCGCGACAGCCTGCCTGTATGCCATCGATAACCGCCTCGACTACGCCTTGCAGCGGAAGCGCATGGCGCTGCGCCATGTAATAAGGGGAGAATCGCAGCTCGGTGTAGTCAAGACCGGCCCGTACCGCATCCTCTACGTTTTCATAAGCTACGCGGCGACAGGCATCGAGAGAACCGAGCACGGCAACGCCCCAGTCGAGTTTTTGCAGAAAACCAAGCAGGTTAGCGGCTTTGTCGATGACCTGCACGTGTGGGATCAGTGTTTCAAGCGTCTGTGCAGGCAGGGTGACGTTAAACTGACGTGCTAAATCGAGGATCGTTTGCGCGCGAATATTGCCATCAAGGTGGCGGTGAATGTCTGTCAACGGAATTGAAGGATCGATCATCATGGCTTCTTTCGCTCCGCGCACTAAGATGCGCGGAGCCATAAAATTATTAAGGTACTGTTTAGTATAAACAATAAGGCATGAAATACCATTGCCGATTACACCGAGGGGCGATTTCTGCCTGTGTTACGCACCAGGCGAGGGATAACGCGTACATAGCAGGATTCCGCGATCATTTCGATCACGGTTTGTGCAACCAGGATCGCCGGGAGCACTGGCATGGCCCCTGGGATCGATAACGCCAGTGGCAGGATCACTAATGAATTACGCGTAGCGCAGCTAAATGCCACCGCACGACTGCTGGTGGTGTTCAAGCCAAACAGGCGCGCCGTCAACGCGCCAATACAAGGTGCGGCAACGGCAAACAGCAGGTAAAACGGTAGTGCTTGACGCACCGAGTCAAGCGCCAGTTCCAACTGTGGCACGACAGAGGCAATCACTAAAAAGATCACCAGGGCTGTCGCGGGCACCGGTAGCCAACTGGCAGCGTTGACGATCCGTTGGGCGATAAAAAAGCGTGGTTGAATTTTTTGTAATAAGCCTGCGCCGATAAGCGGCATCAGGATCAGCCAGGTAAACGCGTGAGCAAACGGGGTCGGCGAGATTAACGCTGCGGCCGCATCATCCAGGAATAGCGCCAGATAAAGTGGTAGCAACAGCAATTGCATCGCCAGTAGCAGCGGGGTGCAGGCCAGCAAACGGGCGGCGTCACCGCGCCCGAGGTGGCAGAAGGTCACAACGTAATCGATACAGGGCGCCAACAGCACCAGCAAAATGCCAAATTGCACCAGGGGAAGCTCCGGCAGCAACGGGCGGATAAGCAACAGTAATAACGGGACGCCGATGAAATTGGCAGCTAACAGCGCGCTGATAAAACGCACATTGCGTAACCCTTCGAGCAACGTTACCAGCGGCACCTGCATAAAGGTCACGAACAGCATAATGGCTAACGCCGGGTTGATGAACCTGACCCAACTGCCTGTTTCAGAAAAAACCTGTGCTGCCAGCCAGGCCAGTGCCATTGCAGCAAAATAAAGTACACTCTGGCGCGACTCGAGGGTGTTTTTATCCAACGGTATGACCATTCACTCAGTGGATTCAGAGGATGACCGCCTGCCAGCGTGCGCAGGCGGTACAGGCATTACTGCGCTTGTGGGGGGACGACTACCGGTGAGCCTTGCGTTTCCGGCTCGGCATCATCGCCTTCGTCACCTTCATCGGTAGGGATATCGATAAAAGGGGCAATAAACTCTGCCAGTGAGATTTTACGTCCGTTGAACTCAACCTGATTGTCCGCATAGTGCAGTGAACTGGTGATGGCGTCATCTTTGGTGACGGTGATTTGGTTCATTTCACCGACGCCAGCCAGCATTTTCACTTGCTCTTGTGCACTCGCAATCAGTTGCTGATGCTCTTGCTCTGATTGTGCCTGTCCACCGGCCTGCACAATCCCTTCAGCCAGCATTGCCATGGGGGCATTCAACGTCACATCCAGTTGTTTGACCGCACGACGGAACACTCCTTCTTCATCGCTCTGTGCCGGCGGCGTTAACTCTGTGGACTGTGCCGGATTGCTTAAATTGAGTGAGGCGTTGAGCGTGCTTTCACCGTTGGCATTTTTCCAGCTCAAGGGGGCGATGGTAACGTTCGGGTTACCTTTCAGCAGGCTGGGTAGGGCATTGCGTAACGATTGTCCAAGCTCATACTGAAAACGCAGTGGATCCATGGCCGTCGGCGACTCCAGGAATGATGCACTCAAGGTCTTATAGGTTTTGGCGAACTGTTGTGTCGCTTCACCATCGAGTTGGTTAAAGTTGAAATTGAACGTCATGCTACCCAGATCGCGATCTTTGAGCAGCAGTGCGTCTAATGACAACGTTATCGCGCCAGCGAGGTTTTTGTCGTCTTCGCTCATGCTGCTTTTGAGCACGAAGTTATTCAGAGTGACAGGGTCACTTGTTGGCGGTGTCACTTTCATCGATTTCAAGGTAACACTACCGTCGCCGAGGTCCAGATTAAACTTGCCGCGATGGTTGCTCGCTTCTAGCCCAAGACCTTCAAGAACGATCGTTTCTTTGCCGCCCTCATAGTTGGTCGTTTCTGATAAAAAGTGAGAAACCGTACCTGAGATTCGGCTGCTGCGCAGATCGTGAGCAAGGTCTAGCGCAATATCGGTGCCGCTGAAGTTAAATTTGGTGCCTTCACTGTCAACATCGAGTGGGCGCAGAGAGATAATTGAAGCAGTATCGCCGTTGAATGCCACGCGCGTTTCTGCGCTGAAGAACGGCTGGTTTTGAAGTACATCAAACAGTTCTTTGGTCGCTTCGGTATTAGCCAGTTCGCTGTGAATATGCGCCATGCTGGGACGTAAATTCATTTTTTTTAGCAGTGTGAGCGGTAGTGGGCCGTGTGAAACAGTTTCGTTGAGCACTATTTCGTTTTTAGGCGCTAACGGACTCGTTTCTGACGCAGAGCCGTCGGGCTGCAACACCAGTGAAAACGTACTGCTAAACACCCCTCCCTGATAATCACGATACACCAGCTTGAAACCTGAATTCGGATAGGTTTCTTGCAACTGCTTGTTAAATTCAGCGGTAACCGTATCAATGTTTTGTGCCAATTGCTTGCCCGTATACCATGACGCACCTGTCCACACGGCACCCAGCGCGACGATAACTCCGGCGGCAACCAGAGACTTCTTCATAGCGTGATTCCTTTTCTAAGTAAGCATCCCTTTGAGGGAAGAATGTTTCTA
The DNA here is from genome assembly GCF_025962695.1 of Candidatus Symbiopectobacterium sp. NZEC135. NCBI lineage: Bacteria > Pseudomonadati > Pseudomonadota > Gammaproteobacteria > Enterobacterales > Enterobacteriaceae > Symbiopectobacterium > Candidatus Symbiopectobacterium sp. NZEC135. The sequence goes on from NZ_JAGFPF010000039.1 coordinate 7,656, forward strand.
ACCATTATACACGCGCGCCAGTCGTCCACTTCCCTCTACGCTAATGGGAGACTCGGACGCGCGCAAAAAACAGGATTCGCCGGGGCGAAGCGTAAGTTGCTGGCCATTTTTCATCAATGTGGCTTTTCCGTCGATACAAAAGACCACTGCCGCGCTCTGTTGGCTCAGCATTTGTGGCTGCGCCTTCAGGTGATGCAGGGAAAAGGCAAAATCAGCGACAGGTACGGGAAAATAACAGGTTTCACCGTCTTCAATCGGTTGAGTTAACAACTGGTCTGCCGGTTTGGCGGTAAATTTGACGTTCGACAGCAGCTCAGGAATATCGATGTATTTAGGAGTCAGCCCAGCCCGCAGCACGTTATCCGAGTTTGCCATGACCTCCAGCGCCACGCCGTGCAGGTAAGCATGCGGCGTTTCGGCGTAAAGAAACATCGCTTGTCCCGGTTGCAGCGTGATGACATTGAGCAACAGTGGGGAAAACAGTCCGCTGTCATTAGGGTACTCCTGAATGATGTTGCGCAGCGTTGCCCAGGGTTCACCCTGCTGTGAGGTGAGCGCGGCTTTTAACACCGCCAGGGCGCGATCTTTGATCTCTGCGCGCATACTCAATAAATTGGCAAACAGCATCGACAGGTTTTTGTCATCGGGCTGCTGTAAATACGCAGTGATGGACGGATGTGCGCTGGCCACGGGCTGCAATAGCGCCACGATATCGTCGTGCTCACGAAAACCGTTCATCGCCTGAAAAGGCGTTAAGGCAAACACCAACTCTGGCTTGTGGTTGGCATCTTTGTAATTGCGATGGGGCGCATCGAGCGGGATCGCGAGCGCGTTTTCCCTGGCAAATCCTTGCTCGGCGGCGGATTTGCTGGGGTGAACCTGAATCGAGAGCGGCTGCGCTGCACAAAGGACTTTAAACAGAAAAGGCAGTTCACCAAACTGTGCTGCAATCTCAGCTCCCAAGATCGCCGCTGGCGCATCGTTGATAACGTCACGTAAACGCTGCTCCTGACCCTGTTCGTTCACCACCCATGAACTGCTTTTGGGATGTGCACCCATCCAAAGCTCTGCCATCGGTAGATTGTCTTTATTCTCAATACCGTAGAGATCCGTCAATGCTGTTGTGCTTCCCCAGGCGTAGTGCTGGATGCTATTGCGCATTTTTTGCATGTTCACACTCGATTGTTATGTAATTTGTTAAACTATGTGACTATAGAGGTTAATAAAAGCATTAAATATGAATACACTGCCTTTGCTTGCAGACGATGGCGCTTGATGTGCATGTTAATAGTTTCTCAATCGCGATGCCAGACAAGGCCATGATCCCCGTCCTTTTTAGGAATGTTAGGAGAAAAAACCAATGACGACACGTATCGAAAAAGATTCCATGGGCCCGATTGAGGTTCCCGCTACTAAGCTATGGGGGGCTCAAACGCAGCGCTCTTTGGAGCATTTTCGTATCTCTGAGGAGAAGATGCCGCAAGCGCTGATTTTCGCCTTGGCGTTGACCAAACGCGCGGCCGCACAGGTGAATAATACACTCGGCCTGCTGCCGGATGACAAGAATGCGGCGATCATTGAGGCCGCCGATGAGGTGCTGGCCGAAAAACACCCCGGTGAGTTTCCACTGGCGATTTGGCAGACTGGCTCCGGCACGCAAAGTAACATGAACATGAACGAAGTGTTGGCCAACCGCGCCAGCGAAATACTGGGGGGAGAACGCGGTAATGCGCGTTTGGTACATCCCAACGATGATGTTAACAAAAGCCAGAGTTCGAACGATGTCTTTCCCACGGCGATGCATGTCGCTGCCGTCATCGCTCTCAACACCCATCTGTTGCCGGAGCTTGATGCGCTTTTGGCGACGTTACAGGCGAAAGCCGAGGCGTTTAGCGACATCGTTAAAATTGGGCGTACCCATTTGCAGGATGCGACGCCGCTGACTCTGGGGCAGGAGATTTCCGGTTGGGTGGCCATGTTGCAACATAACCGTAAGCACATCGAAAACAGCATCCCCCATTTGAGCGAGCTGGCGCTCGGCGGCACAGCGGTCGGAACGGGCCTTAATACCCACCCTGAATATGCGGTTCGCGTCGCCAGCGCGCTGGCCGAATTGACCGGACAACCGTTTATTACTGCACCCAATAAATTTGAAGCACTGGCAACCTGCGATGCGCTGGTGCATGGACACGGCGCGTTGAAAGGGCTGGCTGCGTCACTGATGAAAATCGCCAACGATGTGCGCTGGCTGGCATCGGGTCCGCGCTGCGGCATCGGCGAATTAAGCATCCCGGAAAACGAACCGGGCAGTTCTATCATGCCGGGGAAAGTGAATCCGACCCAGTGTGAAGCGCTGACGATGCTGTGTTGCCAGGTGATGGGCAACGATGTGGCCGTGAATATGGGGGGCGCGTCGGGGAACTTCGAGCTTAATGTCTATCGCCCCATGGTTATCCATAATTTCCTGCAATCGGTTCGTTTGCTGGCAGATGGTATGAAGAGCTTTGATGAGCATTGTGCCATTGGTATTGAACCTAACCGCGATCGCATCGAACAGTTGCTGAATGATTCTCTGATGTTGGTGACCGCGTTAAACACCCACATCGGTTACGATAAGGCTGCAGAGATTGCCAAGAAGGCGCATAAAGAGGGATTAACGCTCAAAGCGTCCGCATTGAAACTCGGTTATTTAACCGAGTCGCAGTTTGATGAGTGGGTGCGCCCGCAGGATATGGTAGGTAGCCTGCATATTGGATAACCGTTACGCGCTTTCATCCAGATAGAGGTGAAGGCGCGGAATTAACAACCGCAGCGCTTTAGCCTTTGGCCTGAATTTGGGTTGAGTGCTGTCGGCTAGATAGTTTCTCAACTCACCTATCACGGGGATGCGTGACGGATCGCGGCACAGCACCAATAAGGGCGACGGGCAGGGGTGTTGTACCTGTTTTTGTGCGTCCTGATACCACACACGGGCGATCGGCTGCACTTTCACCGGTCGCTTTATCTTCAACACGGCATCCTGCGGCAATTTTTTGATATCAATAAGTTCCTGTGTTACCCGAGCGTGCCATGTGGCCTTTTCTGTCGGTGAAATTCCGCGGGTTGCCTGAAGGCTTTTCTCCAGTTTTTCTAATACCACCTCGCGCGTTAGCGTATTCACCACGTGCTTATTGGCCCAGCCAAAGCGCACCGTGTCAGGTTCGGTTAACAGGGTGAGCGAGCGATAGGCACTCAGCGTGATCAATCCGGGCAGATGCGCGTGCACGAATTCAAACCGTTGCTCAGCAGCCAAACCGGATTCGCGAGTAATCAACTGCTCCAGCATTGCTTTCAAGGTATTAATCGCCTCAACAGATTGTCGAATATGTTCGCATTCGGCCTCTGTCACCTGAAAACACAGCGCACCGGGTAAGCGAATAGCGGCTTTGCTACTCACGGTCTCGGCGTAATGATGAATAAACAAACGCTGAAAATGCGCCAACCCCGCCGCACAGGCTTCTTCTCCTTGCAACGCTGTAACAGGGATCTGGGTGATGGGATCGTGCTCTTTCCCTTTTTCCACGGTGGGAAGGGTGAATACGCGCGCGTTAAGCAGCGTAAGCGAAGCTAAACGCTGACGAAATTCCACAAGCTGCTGTTCCAGTGAAGAAAAAGTGCCGTGAAGGGCGGCAATCAGTTGATAGTGATCCATAACATCTCAGTGGTATATGCTATTTTAGTTACAACATACTTATAATGTAATAGCATTATTCCCGGTCGGCAAGTGCACGTTGGATTAGTCTTACAGAGAGGAAAAAGGCTTGGACGACACATTCAAGATAAACCGAACATGCCGTCCGATTATGCTACAGGTTACGCCGCAAATACAGGCTGACATAGAGCGCAATCAGCAGCAGCAGTCCGATAAACAACGCCACGCCTTGCCAGCCATAATGTGACCAGAACACGCCGCCGAGCGTACCCGCCAGGCTGGAGCCAACGTAGTAGCAAAACAGATACATTGATGAAGCCTGACCGCGCGCACGGCGTGCCCGTACGCCAATCCAACCGCTGGCAACGGCGTGTGCCGCAAAGAAACCGGCGGTAAACAGCATCATGCCGATAAAAATAAGCCACAATGCGCCAAAAGCTGTCAGTAATAACCCCGTAAGCATCAGTCCGACGGCGCCGGCCATCACCGCACCGCGTCCGTAGCGTGCCGTCATTGCGCCTGCACGCGGTGAACTGATACTGCCAGTGAGATACACCACCGAGAGCAAGCCAACAATGGCTTGGTTCAACGTGTAGGGTGGAGCAAGCAGCCGGTAGCCAATGTAGTTAAACAGGGTAACAAAGGCACCCATCAGTAAAAATCCCTGAAGGAACAGCCAGGGTAATCCGGCATCATGCCAATGAATCCTGGTGTTAATCAGCAATGATTTGGGCCGCAGCGAACCGGGCCGAAAATGGCGTGAGTCAGGCAAAATACGCCAAAACATCAACGCCGCAACCAGTGCGAGAACGCCCATAACACCGATGGCCACGCGCCAGGGAAAATAATCAGTCAGCACCCCAGTGACTAAGCGACCACTCATGCCACCGATAGAGTTCCCGCTAATGTATAACCCCATGGAGAAGGCCAGAAAGCTGGGATGAATTTCTTCGCTTAGGTAACTCATGGCTACCGCCGCGACACCGCTTAGCGATAGCCCAATCAATGCGCGCATCAACAGCACGCCGTGCCAACTGGTCATAAAGGCGCAAACAAGCGTGCAAAATGCGGCCAGCAGCAGCGAAATAACCATAACATTCTTGCGGCCCAGCGTGTCGGAAAGCGGGCCGGTAAACAATAGCCCCACCGCAAGCATCACCGTGGCAATCGATAGTGACAGGCTACTGGTGGCAGGAGAAATGCCAAAATCTTGCGATAGCACCGGTAAAATCGGTTGTACGCAATACAGCAAGGCAAAGGTCGCAAGCCCTGCGGAAAACAGTGCCAGCGTAACGCGAATAAATGCAGGCGTACCACGGGTGATATACGGTGATTTGGATGCGATGGGGATTTTACGGTTCAGAGGTTCTTTGCGTCGTTCGTCATCTGGCACAGTGACCGAATCAGATACTGAAGAAAGTGACGTACTCAAAACTATTCCTTGGCAACAGGGGGAAAGTAGCAAATTTATGCGGCATTCTGCGTGCGATGCAGTGCATCACGCGTAAGGGATCATAGAAGGGTAAAAATGTTTTGTATAATATATTAATAATACCAATTAATATGTTTAAAATATAATTCGTGAGACTCTACCGTTAGCCTTAGGAGGCTTGCCATCAACATCGAACTGCGTCATCTCCGCTATTTTCTCGCTGTTGCTGAAGAGTTGCATTTTGGCCGGGCAGCAGAGAAGCTCAACATTTCACAGCCGCCGCTGAGTCAGCAGATTCAGGCATTAGAGGCACAAATCGGCGCAACGCTGTTTGAGCGCAACAACCGCAATGTCAGGCTGACCCCGGCAGGCGAAGCGTTTCGTAAAGCGAGTTGGGGAATCTTGCACCAGGTGGAGCAGGCGTCTGCGCACGCTGCCAGGCTCCAACGTGGCGAAATCGGCGAGCTGCGGATTGGTTTTACCTCATCAGCGCCTTTTATTCGTGCGGTTTCGCGCAGTTTGCTGCACTTTCGGCAACGTTATCCAGATGTTCATTTGCAAATGTTGGAACTGAACACCAAACAGCAGATAGATCCGTTGCTCAGCGGAAAGCTGGATATCGGTGTGATGCGCAATAATCCGCTGCCCGCGGATTTACAGCATCAATTACTGTTGCATGAAGCGTTGGTGGCGGTGGTGCATGAAACGCACCCGCTGGCAGGCCACCCCCATATCAGCGTGCGCCAATTGGCTAACGAACCCTTTGTGTTTTTTGCCCGGGAAGTGGGAACAGCGCTTTATGACGAAATCCTTCGTTTGCTGAAAAATTATGCCATTGACCCCTACATTACACAGGAAGTCGGGGAAGCGATGACCATTGTGGGATTAGTCTCGGCGGGGCTGGGCGTTTCAATTCTGCCAGCATCCTTTTTACGTATCTCCGTGGATGGCGTTAAATATGTACCGCTCAGCGAACCAGATGCCACCACGGAAGTGTGGCTGGTCACATCGCGTCGCGCGGCACTTAATCCTGCGGCAAACACGTTGATTTCATTTATGTTGGAACAGGATGCAAGTAAATATGTGCACCCAATCACAAAATGAATCAAAGAGTTGACGCAATTCACTAAAAGCCCCACCATACCCGCAGTTTTTTTATTTTGCAGCGTGAAAAATACGCATTGATGCTAAGAACTTTCGCTGCAAATCACCTTATGCATCAGCGAACGCTCAGCGTGGCAATTTGTAGACAGTAGGAGCCGTTTTGTGATTGCGGATGGTCAACCCGGACATATCGATCAGATTAAACAAATGAACGCCGGTGCGGTATATCGGCTCATTGACCTGCACGGCCCCGTATCCCGCATTGAATTATCAAAACTGGCCCAATTGGCCCCAGCCAGTATCACTAAGATTGTGCGCGAACTGATGGAAGCGCATCTGGTGAAAGAGACCGAGTATCAGGATGTCGGCAGCCGTGGACGTCCTGCCATTGGATTATTGCTGGATACCGATGCCTGGCATTACCTTTCCGTCAGAATTGGCCGTGAAGAAATGACGTTGTCGCTGCGCGATCTCAGTAACTCGCTGGTCGTTGAGGATTGCGTCAACCTGCCAAGCGACCACCCTCAGCCATTGCTGGAACGTATTCTCCACGAAGTCGACCAGTTTTTTATTCGTTACCAGCACAAACTGGAGCGGCTAACGGCAATTGCCATTACGTCACCAGGTATGGTAGACGCGGTTGCTGGTGTTATTCACCGTATGCCATTTTATGCGGTTGAGGAGATGGCGTTAGGCCCGGCGTTAGAAAGTCGCACCGGATTGCCAGTCTTCCTTCAGCACGATATTTATGCCTGGACCATGGCCGAAGCGATGTACGGTGCCGCGCGGGGTTCGCATAACGTTATTCAGATTGTTATCGATCACAATGTCGGTGCGGGGGTTATCACCGGCGGTCACTTACTCCATGCGGGCAGCCGTAACCTGGTGGAAATCGGCCACACACAAGTCGATCCCTACGGTAAGCGCTGCTACTGCGGTAATAATGGCTGTCTGGAAACCGTCGCCAGCATAGAAAGCATGCTTGAATTGGCACAACAGCGCCTGAATGGTTCGATGAGTTCCTTGCTGAACGGTTCGCCGCTCACCGTAGAAAATCTCTGCGATGCCGCGATGAGAGAGGACCAATTAGCCAAAGACATCATTAACGGGGTTGGCAACAATGTAGGCCGTATCGCGGCTATCATGGTTAACCTGTTCAACCCTGACAAAATTCTGGTCGGATCGCCCTTAAATAAGGCCGCGAGTATTCTACATCCTGCGATCCTGGATTGTGTTCGACAACAATCTTTGCCTGCCTACAGCCACAATATACAGGTGGAATCTACGGCGTTTTATAATCAGGGCACGATGCCGGGCGCGGCATTGGTCAAAGAGGCGTTGTATAACGGTTCACTGCTGGTGAAACTGCTGCAAGGCTGATGTGGTACAAAAATTTATAAAACGTTTCATGAATTACAAAACATTGCGCTAACGCAAGCCCTACCTGAAGTACATCACCTAGACTTTCACCATTGGAAGCCTTTTTGCTGTGTTTTTTATTTTCAGGTGGGACCTCCGGAGCTTACATTCATGTTAACGCGTCTTTTTGTTACTGGTACCGATACTGCCGTGGGGAAAACGGTGGTGTCGCGCGCATTATTGCAGTCGCTTGCTCAAAGCGGAAAGTCAGTTGTTGGCTACAAGCCGATTGCTAAAGGGTGCGTGGAGACCGAAGAGGGGCTACGCAATAAAGACGCGCTGCTGTTACAAGAGGCGTCAACGGTAGCATTGCCTTATGACCATATCAATCCGATCGCGCTGCGTGAAGATGAAATCAGTGCGAGCCAACATGCGATTGACTATTGTGCCATGACGCAGGGCTTACAACACCTTTGCGGTAAGGCCGATATGGTCATTGTCGAAGGCAGTGGTGGATGGCGTACGCTAATGAATGATTTACGCCCCTATTCGGAATGGGTGGTGCAAGAGCAGTTGCCGGTTGTCCTGGTGGTAGGCATTAAACTGGGTTGTATTAGCCATGCACTGCTGACCGCACAGGCAATAATCAACGATGGTTTGCCTTTACTAGGGTGGGTAGCGAACCGAATCAACCCAGGGTTGGCAAATTATGCGGATATCATTACCGCGCTGCGCAAGAAAATTCCCGCACCGCAATTAGGGGAACTTCCGTATTTGCCTCGCGCAGAGCAACGCGATCTCTCTGGCTATATTGATCTCTCTTCTATTCGCTATTAATTCACCAATCATTCCCCATTCGTACCCTACGAAAGGGGATGTTGTTTATTTATCCACTCCCGCCAATAAGATAATCTTATAATCTATTTCTGGAAGTATTTCAACAAATAGCCTGTAAATTGTTCACTACACTTTGATGATTACGCTAATTATATTAATTGCGTGGCAATGCCATTTGATAAAAGTACGAAAGCTATATGGTTTTATAAGTGATAATTCATTGTTAGAAAATATATAAGACCAGCACGATAAAGCATTACTTATTCAGTCGCAATGTTATTTCATTCACCTAATATATCACCAAGGGGGTAGTCTCTGTGCAGGCAAATATTGAGAGAGCACGTTCGTTACCCTTTGATTCTTCCCTCATGCCGAATCATTTAGCTACACCTGCATCGCCAAGTGAACTGGACATTTCACTGGTTGCAAATACGCTAAATGAACGGACATCGGTAACCAGCAGCCAGTATTCTTTATCACAATTAAGTACCCTTAGCCAATTAAGTCTGGTGCGTTCTTCCAGTGATAGCGTAAGTGAGACATCAACACCAGCATCGCCTTCTCCCGTTCCTTTACTTTTCTCACCGGCCGATTTTTGTCGTGAAGTTGCTCAAGAGAACCAAGAGAGTAAGGAGGTTACAAATGCCGAATCGTTAAAACAGCGGGGAGTTCGATATGCCAGCAATATGGGTGCTGTTCTGCTGCGAAATACCTTGTCAGTCGCGGTTGGAACGGGAATTCGGGAGTATGTGAGACGCGATGCTCTACCTGAAACATTTGCAAATCTGCCACGCAGCTCATTAGCACTTATTTCTTCCATCGTTATCGCCATGCCGCTGGTTTTACAGCTTTCTGGACTTGCCTGTGATTATTGCAATGGAGAATTAAACGGGTCAGTGTTTATGGGGCGACTAAGCAGTCTGTTATTTGTTGTCGTTACCGGCATGTGCTTGTGGTACGGTGATAATTTTGAGCATGCGGCGCTCTTACTTGTCGCAGGACTGATTTATGTTCTATTCCGCGATACTACACAATTTATATTCCCGCTACAGGATAATAACAGTAACCAACTGTCTCTGGCTGCGGTGACGGCCTCTGGTCTTCTTTATTCTGGCAATCAAACGGCGGTAGATATCGGTATGGATATCGCCTCAAACGCGTTATCAGGTTCAATGAGCAGCGTAATGGCGAATATTGTCGGTAGGTCTGCCGTCAATTTTGTTGGTGAATTTGGCGATGAATTTTGCTATCGAGGCATTAATGCATTTCGAAAAAAAAATCGGGCATTGAGTGTCAAATTGTCAATGCGCAATAAAGAGGATTTTACGCGTAAAGCTATCATTGACTGTACGTTAAATACTCTCGCGAGCCGCGCATCGATTATTGTCTCTGCCTATGCGGCGGCATCAGCCTTGCCTTTTGGTGGATATGCCGCCAGTGCGATAGTGGGAGGCACGATGGGCTGTGCTTATGCCGGATTTGCTTATGCCCATAACCAGAACAGAAAAAATCCCGAACCTGAAGCAACGGAAATGGAAAGTATAGAAACAGAGGAAAATCAGGAAACAGAACCACATAGTGTGGTGAACATGAACGAGATAACAGAGCTATGATTCACTCAGAACAACATGCCTGGCGTTTAAGCCAGGCATAAACGCAATAGATAATATCAAGGCGCTATCGCACGACCCGTGCGGCGATCCAGGCAACGGTCGCTGTTGGCTTCCCAGTAGGCATTAACGTTGCTGCTGGTATTGCATTTCTCTTGCAAATCAATGGATTTATCGAACTTGTCGAATTCTTTCTCTCTGCGGTTATTCACTTTGTTACGCAGTGAACGGGTGCTATCCCATTGCTCTTTGCTTTGACGCGCTGCTTCTTTAGAGAGTGCGCTATCGCCTGATTCCACAATGACGTGGCGGGTATCTGCAAGCGCATTGGCCTGCCATGTGCCGGCCAAAACGACCAACGACAGGGGGAACAGTGCACGTCGCAAAAATTTGAGGGTTTGATGGTTCATGTTTCATCCTGACGAACTAAAGGGTGATGACCCGCGGTGTTTCCACAAACGCGCTGATTGCGCGGGTGTCAGCATCGCAACAGAAACATTATAACATTCTTGTCTGCAATAACTCTATAACACCGCGCGCATCCTATGACACCGACGGGGGTGATAAGTTTTATGCGTCGCGGTGTACGCTCAACCCGGCATAGGATTGACTTACCGGCATCATCTCCAAGGTATTGATATTAACGTGTGCAGGCAGCGTTGCCACCCAGAACACGGCTTCAGCAACGTCCTCGGCGGTTAATGGCTGGGTGTTGTCGTAGGTTTTGGAAACCTTGTCCTCATTACCTTTGAATCTGACCGATGAGAATTCGGTGCCGCCAACCAACCCAGGCTCGATATTGGTGACGCGCACCTGTGTTCCGAACAGGTCAGCACGCAGGCCCAGGCTAAACTGACGCACAAACGCTTTGGTGGCACCATAAACGTTCCCGCCCGCATAGGGCCAGTTGCCTGCGGTAGAGCCGATATTGATCACGTGGCCCTGATTGCGCTTCACCATTTCAGGCAGCACGGCACGGGTCATGTAAACCAGCCCTTTGTTATTGGTATCGATCATCGTTTCCCAATCATCCAACTGGGTGTTATAAGCGGGCTCTAACCCAAGCGCCAACCCAGCGTTGTTGACCAGTACGTCAACATTGCGCCAATCGGCGGGCAGGGCGGCAATCGCGCTTTCAACCGATTGACGATCGCGCACGTCAAACGTCACGGTATACACTGATTCACCCAGCTCCGCCTTCAGTGCGTCCAGACGATCCTGACGTCGACCGCTGGCAATAACGCGGTGACCCGCCTGAATGAATTTACGTGTAATCGCCGTACCGAAACCCGCTGTTGCGCCAGTAACAAAAATAATCATGGTTGTCCTCACGTCTGATTCCATTAGTGCAAACTCGTCATGATACCAAAAGGGTTCATGGCGGAATGTCAGAGATGACACCAGCTTACCGGAAAAAGGCATACAGTGACTACTGTTACGCGACAGCGTTATCGGCTTCAACCGCTTGATAAAGGCGTTCCAGTATGTCCGGGAAGGCCGACTGCACCCGATTCCAACTCGGTACGAAAGGTTTATCGCCGGGGCTTTCACTGTATACGTGGCCGGATGCGGTAATCACATCAGAGAACAACTCAACCGCCAACTCTTCACCGTGACGATCGAAAGCCAGTCCATTCATTTTGGCATCATGCTCGAAAGCATCGATCATATCCAATGCCGTGCGGTAATAGGTCGCACGTAGCACGCGGAAGGCGTCAGTAGTAATGGCGACGCCCTGTATCGCCAGCTTGCGGTACAGGGCTTTGGTGATGTCCATGGCCATGCGCTGCAATCCCGCGTCGGGGTTATCCTCGGACATCGGCTGATGTTTATGATCGTAATTATCGGCGATATCCACCTGACAAATGCGACTGGTCGCTGTGCCACGGTGAATTTCCGACAACACACCAATTTCTAGCCCCCAGTCACTAGGAATACGCAAGTTGTTAAGCACGTGGGTGCGCATCGCAAATTCGCCGGACAAGGGGTAGCGGAAGCTGCGCATATAATCGAGATAGTCCGAATTGCCATAAACCTTTTGCAGCGACTTCAGGAGTGGAAAAACCAGGAGCCGACCGACACGCCCATTGAGTTTCTGATTGGCAACACGGGCGTAGTAACCTTTGCAAAAATCATAGTGAAAGTGCGGATTAGCAACCGGGTAGAGTAGGCGGGCCAACATCTCCCGACTATAAGTGACAATGTCACAATCATGCAGTGCAATGCAGGTGGTACGACGCGACGCCAACGCGTAACCGATACAGAACCAAACGTTGCGCCCTTTGCCTGGTTCTTCGGGGGACAACGCTTTTGCTGCTAATTCCGCACTTAACGCGGTAAGCCGTGGGCCATCGTTCCAAAGAATTCGATGGCGCTGCGGCAAGCGAGAGAAAAAGGCACGGGCGTATTCAAACTGTTCCCGATCAGCGCGATCTAACCCGATTACGATTTCTGTCAGATAATTGATCTGTGACAGTTCATCAATGATATGCGTTAACGCGGGGCCTTCCAGTTCGGAAAAGAGTGACGGCAGTATCAGCCCCATCGTGTTTTGACCGGAAAAAACCTGCAATTCGTACTCCAGTTCATCGGGATTTCTTTTGGTAAGATTATGAAAATTAGTAATTATCCCATCCTGATAGAATTCACTCATCGCATACCTCGCGTTTGTTATTGCGGGAAATGAAATGGTCTAAGCCTTCACTCCATCCCGTTGGCCCGGTGTACTGCGTGAAATAGGTTTCACCCCTGTAAGCATCGCCCAGTGTGATGTGCTGTTGGTTTCGACGCTTGATCACCACCGCATAATCGGTACTTTGCAACAAGACAACATCATTGGGGCCATCCCCCAGGCTTAATGTAATGGGTATCGTTCCGGTAACATGCTGATATTGTGTGCATAACCAACGGGCCGCACGCCCTTTATTGATGTTTTTGCCCATCACATGATAGAAACGTCCTCCTTGTGTCAACGCTAACCCGTGACGATCCAACTGATGGATAAAGTGTTGCAGTGCTGCGTCATCGTCGAGCCACTGTAATGGCTCGGAGGCTTGACGCTGGCGCGCACGTTTAGCATCGGCTAACGGCAAGCCGGTCAGCGTTGCAACGTCGGAATCAGTCAGTGTTGCAAATCCGCTGAAGTTAAAGAGGTGTTCCACGCGAAGCTGTTCCAGTAGAGTGCAAATCTCAACGTATCCCGTTGAAAAACGCTTAGAAGGGTAATCAGCATGCGTGAGCCAGTGCTCGGGAAACACTACGATGGCGCCGTTTTCAACAATAAAAGGACAGTGGTCCAGCCCCAATTCTCGGCGAATCAGTATGGTTTCGCTGGCAGTTTTACTGGTAGTGATGATGACGGGAATCGCGCGTTGTTTCAGGCGTCGCAGCCAGGGCGCGGCGGGTTGCCAGTCGTAGGTATCGTGATCCAGCAGTGAACCATCCAGATCGCTAAAAATGAGCATTTTATCACTGCGCTCAGGCATATTGCGTCTCCTGTCATCAATACCGGAATCAACCACACCGGCAATGTGTTGGAGCAGGGCCAACCCCACAAGCTGAGCCTACCGCGTTTCACAGCGTGACGTGAATCACATAATAAAATGTATGTACAAACGCGTGATAATGCAAAGCACATGAGTACCAAGTCCTCCCTTTTCGGCATAACCCGCATTCTGTTGTGCAGCGTTCGCTATTGATTTGCATCGTTGTCGTTAAATTAAAGTTAAATAATGAGTTGCCGATAGACTTAGTCACAGGGAGCTCGTCGCAATGGAATGTTGATTATAGGTAGGATCAACACCAGGAGAGCCATAATGGCCATACCCGCTATTAATAAAAAAACAATGAGTACCCGCGCGCAAATGTTATTGACTGGTGCGCTGACCATCGCGCTCGGTTTTACTGTGACGATTGGTGTTTTAAGTTGGCAATCGAGCCGTGAACAAAAATTTCTGGCAGAAAGCTACTTGCAGCAAATAGCGCAGAGTGAGGCGCTAAAAATTCAGCAAGAACTTAACTATGCGCGTGATGTGGCCCATAACCTTGGGCACAGCCTGATAGCGCTTCCTGCCGCTGGCGTGCGAGATCGTGCGGTTGTCGATAAGCTGATGGAGCAGGCGTTACGCGATAATCCCGACTACCTTTCTATTTCCGTGATTTTCGAACCAGACGCGTTCGACGGGCGGGATGCAGAGTTTGCTTCGCAACCGGGTCAGGCACCAAACGGCCGCTATGCCTGGTTTGTCGATCGCGATCAGGCTGGAAAATTCAACATGCATCCGCTGTTATCCTATGCGACGCCGGGACAGGGTGATTACTATCTGCTGCCGCAAAAGAGCCAAAAGGATACGCTGATTGAACCCTATTCCTATGCTTACAACGGTGTTCCAACGCTGCTCACCTCTGTGGCAGCACCCATTGTGTCGCAGGGTAAACTGTGGGGCGTCGTAACTTCAGATATTTCTCTCGCGTCATTACAACAGCGCGTTAATCAGATAAAACCCTGGGACGGTGGCGGTTATGCGATGTTGCTTTCCAGTGCTGGCAAAGTCATTTCCTATCCCGATAAAACGCAAACCAGTAAGGCCTGGCAGGGTGAAACTGACAATTACACATCCGCAGTTCTACAACATCATGATGCCATTTTAGGGGAAGATGCTTTGGTCACCTGGCAACCGGTCACCATTGGTAACAGCGCTGACAAATGGTATCTGGGGGTGGTTGCACCGGTTGATGCGGTCATGGAAGCCTCTCAGCGACAGTTACGTAATGCATTGATTTTAATGGTGCTCAGTATTCTGTTTGTCAGTGCGCTGCTCGGCATGGTGTTCAACCGCAAAGTGCTAAAACCGTTGGGTGGCGAGCCGCTCGAAGCAGCAACCATCGCCTTGTCCGTCGCGGAAGGACAACTGAGCAATACCATCGCGGTCCAGCCCAACGATCGTAAAAGCCTGTTTTATGCGCTGAATACTATGCAAACACAGCTACGGCAGGTCGTAGGGCAAATCAAAGATGCCAGCGGTGCGGTACGACAAGGCGCGGCAGAGATAGCCAGCGGAAATATCGATCTGGCCTCGCGCACCGAACAACAAGCTGCGGCGTTGGAACAAACGGCTGCCAGTATGGAGCAGATCACCGCAACGGTAAAACACAATGCCAACAATGCTTATCAGGCAACGGTGCTGACCGAAAATGCCACTAAAATTGCGCTCAAAGGGGAAGGGCTGGTGAGTCAGGTGGTGAAAACCATGGCAGAAATCGATGAAAGTGCCAGGAAAATCGGTGACATCACCACCATGATCAACAGCATCGCTTTCCAAACCAATATCTTGGCACTGAACGCCGCTGTTGAAGCGGCACGGGCGGGGGAACAGGGAAGGGGATTTGCCGTAGTGGCTTCCGAAGTTCGCAATCTGGCACAACGTAGCGCCAGTGCGGTAAAAGATATTGCCACCTTGATCGAAGAATCCAGCCAGCGCGTAGGCAGTGGGGTTCAACTGGTGAATGATGCGGGTAAAACCATGCAGGAAATGACGCAGGCGGTCAGTTCGGTACAAAGTATCATTGGTGAAATTGCCACAGCGTCCGATGAGCAGGCAAAAGGCATCAGTCAGGTCAGCATAGCCGTCAATGAAATGGATGGTGTTACCCAGCAAAACTCAGCATTGGTTCAAGAAATGTCTGCTGCGGCCAGTTCGCTTGAGGAGCAATCCCTGTTGCTGGCACAGACCATTGAGCATTTCCGTCTGGATGCTGCATCAACGCTGGCACTGCCCGGCGCCCGCTAGCGGGTGCTCAGCGCGTCACTACATGGGCGGTATCATCCGTTTATTTTCGGATGATACCGTTTACCACAACCTGGTTAACCAGGAAAAACTATGCAGGCCTGTAATGTATGCCATCACCCCAAGAATAAAGCCGGCGGCAAACTAACAACGTGACTAACGGCGTCCCCGCACAGGGGTATTGGCAGACCATTCATAGGTGGCATTGGCATCAGGTTTGAATTTATTTTTCTTCTGCTCGGCGCGAGCCTGCTTAGCTGCCGCCTCCCGTTCTTTCATCAACTTATCGATATAATCGTCTTTAATACGGTTATTCTCTGCGTTGGTTAACGTACGACCTCGTTTTTTCCTTTCCTGATCCAGCAGTGTTTTGAGCTGTCGCTGTTCACTTTCTGTCATGTCTTTCTGTGTCAGTCTGGGCATAGGAAAGCATCTCGTTGTGGGTTAGAAAATCCATTGTAGAGCAAATTCGCTAATTCTCGATAATTTAAAGATAGTTGTTATTTTTCTTTCCCTTGAGCCGTATCCGTGGTTTGACGGTCAATGATGTAAAAAACCACGTTAATGAATGTCAGCCCCTCAGATAAGTCTGACAGGATGCCTGATAACTGTTTTCATTTTCTCAGGAACTGATTTTCGAGGGTCAGAAAGATAGATTTCATGATGTCGTCTGTTATCAGACATATCGATTATATAGCCATTACTGGTAGCATATTTATGCATCGCGTCTACTGTTTTTGATTCATCATCCCACGAACCGAGGTGCATTGCCTGCACACATAATCCTTCACTGATTATTTCAAGACGTGCTCTTGAAATGTTGAGATGTGGTTTTTTCTTTAAGACTGCCGTTTGTGCTCTTATAAATACGTCATTTTCAACAAAATCTGGCTGGCGGATGAAAGATGTCCATATATATCTGTTTTTATTTAATATATTTGAGTTGTTTTCTTTCTCTTCATCAACTATCCAGAATCCCTCCAGTGGGGCAACAATATATTCCAGTATATCCTTGTTACCCATCTTGATTGCGTAGGACAGCCCGTAAAGAATTTCTATTGCTTCTTTATAGGAATCACTTGTGTTAGGGTCACCAGAGCCGTCAACAGCTATAACGATCATTTCTGGCACTTCAATAATTTCTGGTGTGATCTTTGGCTGATATTGTGCTCTGAATTCCTTCTTAAAATCAAACATACAGTTTCATCCTTTCAATTGGTAATTAAACGGTCATTAGCTGTAGAATTTTTGCTTTCTGAGCATACAGAGAGAGCAATAAGTGCAATAGGTATAATA
The DNA here is from genome assembly GCF_025962695.1 of Candidatus Symbiopectobacterium sp. NZEC135. Classification (NCBI taxonomy): domain Bacteria; kingdom Pseudomonadati; phylum Pseudomonadota; class Gammaproteobacteria; order Enterobacterales; family Enterobacteriaceae; genus Symbiopectobacterium; species Candidatus Symbiopectobacterium sp. NZEC135. The sequence goes on from NZ_JAGFPF010000039.1 coordinate 24,771, forward strand.
GTAAGACATAATTCATCCTTTCTCATTGAAATCAAACTGATTGTCATCCAGATAGCGTCAGCACAAGAGTACGTCGATTCACAGGGATTCACCAGCTTTGAGCATCAGATTCCGCCTCCTTACCTAATAGTTCGCATAATGTATATTATGTTAAATTGCATTTGAAGGATACTCAATCCATAAGCACTCCAGACTACCACCGAGCATATACGTCCCTTCTTTCTGACAGATGTTATGGCTACCGGCTATTCAATCCTTGCCCGGCACAATAAGAACATCAAGTCTGTTAGCCAGATCGAGCACATCGTCGTAAGTCGCGGGATCGTGAACGAGACTGAGTGACTCACCCGTCTGGCAAAATGACCCTGAGGCAATCCGATCGCCAAATAGCATCATCGCACGTGCAGTGTCGTCCTGCCTCGATACCCATGCCAGGCCCTGCGCCGTCGGACTTTGCTGATAAAGCTAGGAGGCCAGAATGAGGCAGCGGCGTATTCCTGGTTTCATCCTGCTCCGGTTGCTCCGGCGTCGCTGTTTCCTTGGCAGGAGGCTTAACCATGCTCTACCCCTGCACTTCATCCCTAGCCGCGGCAAGCACCTGCTCAGGTTGCATAGCCAACATGTCCTGTGGCCGTTTCCCGCCCAGAAAGCTGTTGGCCGACAAAAACCAGAACGCCATCCCCCAACCATCTTTATGGTCGTCAAACACCTCGATCACATGAGCCAGTGATTTCAGTGGTCGGAAGCCCTCATCCTTGTTCAGACCATAAGTCGGGAAGTAATCAACACCATTATGGTGGATGGCAAAGATGCGGCCGGCCTTCTTCCATTTATTCGGCTGCGCACTCGGGTTGGCGGTGCTTAACTGCGCCAGCTCTGTCAGTTCGGCAGCAGTCAGCCAGTCACCACTTTCCAGCACGGCCTTGCGTGCTTTAACCAGCATCGCCACTTCTTTGATAATGACGGGTGATGCTGGTGTAGGTGGCACCAGCGCCTCTGCCAGGCGCTCCAGCGTTGCACGACTTTGATGCTGCTGAAACACGCCTAACATGGACGATGCCATATTTGACAGATTTTCAATCAGAACCTTTGTCTCGCGATGATTCTGGTGCTCAAAAGTAACAACCAGCACTTGCTTGGCATGGGACTTGTCGAGATTGTCTATTGTAATGCTGTGAGAATTTGCATCGCCGCTTTGACGCGAGCCGTATTGGGATAGTTTTTATTCGCCAACATCACGATCCCCGCCTGCTTTTCAGGAATGAAGGCAACATAAGCGCCGAAACCACCAGTAGCACCGGTTTTATGGACCCAAGACGCAGCCACAGGTGGCTTAGGCTGATTATCGATGACCTTTTGCGGGCTTAAAGCTACGGCGTTATCACTGCCAGCGATTATCTTATCCGCCTGCCCTGGCCAATCGAGCATTTCCCAGCCCAGCCCTTGATAAAGGGCGTCCGTGCGGTAGTAGCGTGTCTGTGCGATATGAATGCCTTTTTGCACTAGGCGATCGGTGATCCGGTCAGGATTCATATTGGCCTGCATCCACGTTAACATATCCTCAGACGTTGACTTTACACCATAAGCTTCTGCATCCAAGGCACCGGAAGAAACCCGTACCGGCTGCCGATTTCTGTATCCCCATGCATAATCCTTCATGGCTGAATCAGGTACTGTTATATAAGTATGCGTGAGTTTTAACGGACTCAATACACGTTGTTTCATTGCTTGCTCATAGGTCATCCCACTGTTTTTTGCCGCTAATGCGCCAAACAGACCAATGCTGGTATTCGCGTACTGCCGCATTTCACCCGGACCCCATTGCGGCTGCCAGTCCAGATAGAACTGTAGTAAACCCTTGGGGGTTGTTACCTCGTCAGGAACTTGTAATGGCAGACCGCCTGCAGTGTAAGTTGCTAATTGCAACAGCGTGATATGTTGCCACTGGGGCGTATTCAAGCCTGGCCAATATTTAGGGGCGGGGTCGTTTAGCGAGATCTCGCCCTTCTCTACCGCCACACCACCAAGCACACCATTAAAGGTCTTACTGACCGAACCTAGCTCAAAAAGCGTGCTTTTTGTGACCGGCCTGGCGTTCTTCAGATCTGCCAAACCATAATTAAAGAAGTACGGTTTGCCGTGCACCAACACGGCCACAGCCATACCGGGGATGTCCTGTTCTTTGAGTAAAGGCTCAATGATTCCATTAACTGTTTGTGTTACATTTGGAGCGGCTAATGCCATGCCAGAAAAGCATAGGCACAGCGTGGCGTTAACCAAAATAGCAGGAGAGACAGTTTTCATAAAAGATCTCATAAGTAGTTGGCACATCGATGCTTTTTATAACGCCGCATCATAACGTGTAATGATGAGTATAACGCCTATTTTATTAACGAAATCAAAACCCTTCTATTCTCAACGTTTTCGCTTGCCCTTGATAGGATCTTTTCAATCCTTTCTACTTCACGGAGAGTATTCTATTCATGAATATTCTTATTTACTCAATACCGTTCGGCAAACGCTCCCACTCGTGAAGAATTATAGTAAGTGCCTGTTAAATTAATAACTAATAAATCATCATTTTTACTCTGCGTGAGAAATACTTCTTCCTGCATGTTTATTGCCTATCGGTTTATTTTATCAATACGGATTCCACTATATTCTTAGCCGAGTCATAAATGCAATGCATCTAAATATGGAATTATTTTTTCAACCTTTTGATATATTACATTAATACACCGTTGTCTTTGCACGGTTGGGATTGCTTTTGTCTGCAGAGTTGTTGACGTTAATGTTATTTTTCTCGGAGAGATATAATGAAATTAAAGTTAGTTACGTTGGCAATGGCTTCATTGGTCACACTCAACGCACATGCTACTGCCATTGATTATCAGCATGAATTTAAAGATTCATCAAACGGAGAGCACAATGATAGCATCAAGTTTGCCACGCTGTTTGAGCAAGGATTTGGGCTGTCAGCAGAAGCACGCTGGGCTCAGCATGCCAATGATAAATCAGAAAAAAGCCCTTTTAGCGAACGGGTCAGTAGCGGTACGGAAGTCATCGCCAGCTACACGCATGATGTGAACAAGACCTTCTCGTTGGAACCTGGGTTTTCATTGGAGTCGACTGCTGACTACAATAGCTATCGCCCTTATCTGCGTGGCATGATAAATATTACTGATGACTTCTCCCTATCACTGACCTATCGCCCTTATTATAAACGGATCAGTAAAAACATTGGAACTCAGAAACAAACATCTGAAAAAGGGTATAATTTAACGTCGACGATGGCGTATAAGTTTATTAATGACTATACGTTTGAATATGAACTGGATTATCAAAATTCCAATGAGAAAAAAGATAATCCGTCAGAAAATAAAAAATATGCCTTTAGTCATGATTTTAAATTGAGCTATCAATGGGATAAAAATTGGCGCCCTTACCTTGCTGTCGGTAATGTTCCTGCGGCAGACAAGGGGGATCAGCGACAAACGCGCTATCGGATCGGGATTCAGTATAGTTTCTGATATATTGTGGGCATAAAAAAGCCGACAACAGAAATGCTGTCGGCTTTTATGTTTAGATCGCTACGCGTTTAATAACTGCAACGCGCACGCTTTCACACTTTCCAGCAGAATTTTAACATCGGCCAGGCAAACGGTAGGATTCAGCAAGGTAAGCTTCAGGCAAGTCACCCCATCGGCTTCGGTAACTCCCACATTTGCGCTGCCAGACGCGAGCAGTGCGTCACCAATGCGTTGGTTCAGCAAGGCGACAGTTGCCGCGTCGCCAGATTCCGGGCGGAAACGGAACAGAACGCTGGCCAGTTGCGGTTGCATCACCAACTCAAGATGCGGCTGCTCAGTCACAAACTGCGCAACCTGTTGTGCCAGCGTTACGCCATTATCAATGATTTCGGCGTACTGCTTTTTACCCAATGCCTCAAGACCCATCCACAATTTCAGCGCATCGAAACGGCGTGTGGTTTGCAGCGATTTAGACACCAGATTAGGAACGCCCTGCTCTTCGTCAAAGCCTGAGTTGAGGTAAGCCGCCTGATAGCGCATCAGTTCATAATGACGGGCATCTTTCAGCAAAAATGCGCCACAGCTGATGGTCTGGAAGAATTGTTTGTGGAAATCCAACGTGACGGAATCCGCCAACTCAAGACCATCCAGATAGTGGCGATATTTCTCAGAAAGCAACAGCGCGCCGCCCCATGCTGCGTCAACATGCAGCCAGATGTTTTGTTCGGCCGCCATAGCTGCAATCTCAGCTAACGGGTCAATGGCACCGGCATCAGTGGTTCCAGCCGTTGCAACAATGGCCAGCACGTGCTCGCCATTGGCCGCGGCCTGTGCCAATTTTGCGGCCAAATCGCTGAGATCCATGCGCGAGAACGCATCCGTTTTTACCAGCGTAACGGATTGGTATCCCAGCCCCATCAGTGCCATGTTTTTCTGCACGGAGAAATGGGCGTTTTCGGAACACAGTACTTTGATTTTGCTCAGATCGCCGATTAAGCCGTGCTGCTGAACGGAATGTCCCTGACGCGCAAAAAAAGCATCCCGCGCCAGCATCAATCCCATCAGGTTGCTTTGAGTTCCGCCGCTGGTGAATACGCCAGCATCACCTGCGGTGTAACCGACTTGCTGGCGTAACCATGCGATCAGCTTCATCTCAATGATGGTCGCTGAAGGGCTCTGATCCCAGGAGTCCATACTTTGGTTGGTGGCGTTAATCAGCACTTCTGCCGCCTGACTGATCACCAGACTCGGGCAATGCAAGTGGGCAACACATTGCGCGTGATGCACGGACAAACTGTCTTTAAGAAAGTATTCAACAGCACGTTCGATGGCAACCTGATTGCCCAGTCCCTGATCGGTAAAGGACAAATCAATACGTTCACGCAGTTGCGCAACGGTCTTGCCTTGATACATCTCTGGCTGCTGTAACCATGCGACAACAGCCTGAGTGCTCTGCTCGATAGCGTCCTGATAGGCGGCGATGCTTTGCGCCGAACCCGACAGAATAGGATTTATATCAGACATTTGATGGCTCACTCTGGTGAAACAGGCTTGACGCCAGCGCTCAGCAATGCACTTTCGAATTTATCGAGGAAAATGCCCAACTCGGCATTGGTGATGAGCAATGAAGGTAACAGACGCAATACGCAACCGTTGCGGCCACCCCTTTCAAGGATCAGACCCGCTTCAAAACATTTTTTCTGCAACAGTGCAGAAAGCTCACCGTCAGCCGGGAAGCACCCCATCTGATCCTGGGCTTCATGAGGTTTTACGATCTCAATGCCGATCATTAGACCAAGACCGCGCACATGACCTATCACCGGGTAGCGTTTTTGCAGTTCGGCCAGCTTGGCTTTCAGCCATTCACCCTGGTCCGCAACTTTATCTGCAATCCGATCGTCTTTAAGGATTTTGAGCGTGGTCAAACCGGTAGCCATCGCCAACTGGTTGCCACGGAAAGTGCCAGTGTGGTGACCCGGTGCCCAGGCATCGAACTGTTTTTTGATACCAAGCACTGCCAGCGGTAGACCGCCACCCACTGCTTTAGACATGACGATGATATCGGGTTCGATGCCTGCGTGTTCAAACGCAAACAGCTTACCGGTACGGGCAAACCCGGCCTGTACTTCATCGATAATCAGGACAATGCCATGTTCCTGAGTCACTTTGCGAATGCGTTGCAACCATTCAGCCGGTGCTGGGTTGACGCCCCCTTCCCCTTGAACGGCTTCAAGGATCACCGCAGCAGGTTTACGTACCCCGCTTTCGACATCGTTGATCAGATTGTCAAAATAGTAAGTCAGCGCTTTAACACCAGCCTCACCGCCGATACCCAGTGGGCAACGGTACTGGTTCGGGTAAGGCATAAATTGCACTTCAGGCATCATGCCATCGACAGCTTCTTTGGGGGACAGGTTACCAGTGACTGCGAGCGCGCCGTGGGTCATACCGTGATAGCCCCCGGAGAAACTGATCACGCCAGAACGACCGGTCACTTTTTTGGCCAGTTTTAGCGCGGCCTCAACGGCATCGGCACCGGAAGGCCCGGTAAACTGCAAGCAATATTCTTTGCCCTGACCTGGTAGCAATGACAGCAGATAAGAGGAAAACTCATCTTTTAACGGTGTGGTCAGGTCAAGGGTATGTAACGGTAAGCCACTGGTAATGACACTTTGAATGCTTTGAAGCACATCGGGATGATTATGACCAAGTGCCAGAGTTCCGGCACCGGCAAGGCAGTCAAGATATTGATTATTCTCAACATCAGTAACCCAAACGCCCTGCGCTTTGGCAATGGCCAAGGGCAATTTGCGTGGATAGCTCCTGACATTAGATTCAAATTCGGCTTGTCTTGCTAAAAAGGTTTCATTGCGTTGCGGTAATGAATTAGCACTCAAAGTATCAATACGGACTTTATCCGTCATCATATCACTCCTACAACCGGGGGTATGGTTAACGCCGGGTTGAATAATGGTTTAAAGGACTTAGCTGGTAAAAAACGCGGCTAATATATGTTGTTTGAGCAATGGACTCAATATTTTATTTTGCGGGATTAATTATTTTATATCTTACTGAAATCAATAGAAAAAATTACGAGATCCATGCCTGCATTCATCCTTTTACCCGTGAATAGCCTTTTAACGGCTAAATTTGTTGCAACTTGTTACTCTAAAGTCGGGTCTCGATGTATCCTTAACGTGTTGGGTTCTACGAGCATCATGTAACGCGCGTCACAGCAGTCACACTCGGGTCCTGATGCTATGCGCCATTGATGCGATCTCGTTTGGTAAAGGTTATCCTTGCATTGCCGATAATATAGAGATATCGATATTTTTGAAGAATATTAGCAAAATGTAGTCTGTGTGTTTTTGTGATGAAGGAGCTTTATAAAGAGGTAATGCGAAATGAAAAATAACATACCGCATAATATATTTTGCATAAAAATAGGTGTCACTGCTTGTTCTCTGTTTTTATCTACCGTAGTGTTCTATGGCTTAGGCGAGTTGGTTAACTACAATCTATTCAAAGAAAAACTTTCCGTTTATTCAGAGGAAATCATAAAAAGAACTGACGATCTTATTAGTCAAGTAAAAAGCATATCTTCTGAGGCTAAATCATTTGATGTCTACAATCCGTGCAGCCAACAATATATAGATGCTTTAAGGCGTTTACTTTGGCCTTACCCTCTAATTAAAGATATTTCATACGTTAATAACAATGCGATAATTTGCTCCGCTTTATGGGGGACATATCCGGCCCCATCATTTATGAATGCCTACACCATAAAAATTAAAAGAGATGATTTTACGTGGGTGTTTGATTCATTGGTTAATGAAGGGATTATCGCTGATGTCATATATAATGACACCATTGCCATTACGGTGTCGCCCTTTGCTTTCAAACGATTCTCTTTAGATAAAAACACTAAAGGTTTTAATGCTGTTGTTGGTAATCAAACTCACTCTGAACATTATTTCAAAATTGGTAGTGAGACAAAAACACTGGAGAGCATGGAGCATGATAAGGTTAAAAAATACAGTTTTCCCTTCGTGAAAAAATGCAGTAAAGATAATGATCTTTGTGTCATCTCAGCGGCGAGTTACTCTGGTGTTTACAACGAGTCTATTTTCGTTAATGCCTTTTTGGTATTTGTCTCTCTCGTAACAGGTATATTACTTTCCATTATCATTAACGGGAGTATTAATAAAAGTCTCTCTTTGTCCACAAGACTCCGAGAAGCAATTAGAATGAAGAAACTAGATATCGTGTATCAACCTATTTATAAGTTGTGCACACGTAATATCATCGGGGTTGAGGCTTTGTTGCGTTGGCGGGATGACAAACTTGGCCCTATTGGCCCTATTGGCCCTGATGTGTTCATCCCTATTGCTGAAAAACATAATTTTATCGGGGATATCACGCTGTATGTTCTCAAAAAAACGGTCCATGAATTTGTAGAGCATGCAAAGAAAAGCAATATCTTTCTCAGTATAAATATAAATTCCAGTGATTTACTCTCCACTCGTTTTAAAAACGAACTATTTTCATTGATTAGAAAACACCATATCCCCCATGGAATTATCATGCTGGAGATAACGGAAAGGCAGAGTGCTAATCTAGGGGCATTGCAAGAGTGTATAAAACTCTATAAAGATGAGGGTGTGATGTTCGCGCTTGATGATTTCGGTACAGGTTATTCAAATTTAAACTGGTTATCAAAGTTATCTGTGGATGAAATTAAAATTGATAAATCATTAACTGACTCTATTGGCACTGAGTCTATCAATAAAAAAATCCTGCCTGGTTTGGTTGAAATGTTTAAAAACCTCTCTGAGCAAATTGTTTTTGAAGGCGTAGAAACACAGTCACAAATCGATTTTTTAGCGCAAAAGCTGCCATGTTGTGCTGTTCAAGGATGGTATTTTTCAAAGGCGGTTTCTTTGCCAGATATGATAAAAAAGCTGGAAGACGAGGAACCTTCCTCGATTAAGTGTGATAAATAGGTGACTGTGCTGGAAATGTGAAAATGACTTTTTACTTATCGCAGTCTATATTATAAGCGTCTGCATTGCGTTAATGTTGACAACCTGGTCACTATCAGGCTGTCAACGAAACCCAGCGGAATGTATTGCTGGCTGCCCTACTTTCTTGTAACCTCTCGTCGCCCACGATCACCTTATATAATGTTACCGGATTCCTCATGGCTGCTCACATTTCAAAAGATCCGCTTCATGGCATAACCCTTGAAATGCAAGTCAATGCGTTGGTTGAACGTTTTGGCTGGGTTAAACTGGGCCAACTGGTTAATATCAATTGTTTTAAAAGCGACCCCAGCGTCAAATCCAGTCTAAAGTTTTTGCGTCGAACCCCGTGGGCCCGCGCAGAGGTCGAAGCGCTGTATCTTGATTCGTTGAAAGAGGTGCCTGCCGCAAAAGCCGATGATGTCGATCCTTGGGCAAACAGCCGTGGAAATAAACGTTAACCTTTTCTTCTTCCAACGTGCATGGTGTGTGCCGCTCAGTAAAAGCGGCACACAGTAGCTTGCGTTACGATGAACGCCACCTACGCGTCAGCGGTTTCTCCGCTTCCACAATCAAGAACATAACAAAACCGATGGCAAAGGTGATGAGCCAGTAGCGGAATGGCAACGCTTCCGTGCCAAACAGCATCTGCATAAAGGGCAGATAGATAATCGCCAGTTGAAGCACAAGCAGTACGGCGCTGACAATCCAAATCCCCCGGTTGGCTAATAATCCCTTGGTCAGAGAAAAACCGTTGGATACCCTGCAGTTAAGCATATAGAACCACTGCGCCGTGACCAGTGTTTGCAGCAAGACAGTGCGAATCAGCTCAGCGGAGTGGCCTTGTGGTTGGAGCCAGGCTTCCAACGCGAAGGCGCTGAGCGCAATCATGGTGCCGACAAACGCCACGCGCCAAATAGCAAAACCGTCCATCACGTGCAGGCGTGGGTCACGCGGCGGGCGTTTCATGATGGTTTTTTCACCGGATTCAAACGCCAGACCAAAGGATAATGTAGCTGAGGTGGCCATGTTCATCCACAGGATAAGCACGGGCGTTAACGGAATCAGGTTACCCGCTAATAACGCGATGATGATCAGTAAGCCTTGCGCCAGGTTGGTGGGCATAATAAACAAGATGGTTTTTTTCAGATTGTCATAGACGCGCCGCCCCTCTTTCACGGCACTGGCGATGGTGGCAAAATTGTCATCGGTCAGTACCATGTCTGCAGCTTCTTTGGTCACCTCCGTGCCCTTTATCCCCATGGCGATCCCGACATCTGCTTGCTTCAGCGCAGGCGCATCGTTCACGCCATCGCCCGTCATGCCGACAATCTCTTTTCTGGTTTGTAGCGCCTGCACCAGCCGGAACTTGTCCTCGGGGCTGGTTCTGGCAAAGATATCGTAATTCTGAGCCGCAGCGCTGAGCGTTTCCGCATCCATTTTTTCCAGCTCGCGACCGGTAATCGCGTTGTCAGCATTGCCGATACCGAGCATTTTTCCGATGCTCATTGCCGTTTCCGGATGGTCGCCAGTGATCATCTTGACGCGGATACCTGCCTGCAAGCAGTCGCCGATCGCCGTAATAGCCTCTGGGCGGGGCGGATCCATCATCCCGGCGATGCCAAGAAATATTGCGCCCTGTTCCAGATCCTGATGTGTCAGCACTTCTTGCCCTTCAGCGGCAGGCTTCCAGGCGGCGGCCACCATCCGTAACCCCTCCCGCGCGTACTCTGCCATTTTGCTTTCCCAATAGCGCAAATCAAACGGTTGTACGCCGCGATCTGTCAGTTGCTGCTGGCACAGCCTGAACAACACATCCGGGGCACCGGTGATCAATATCTGCTCTTCGCTACCGATCCGATAATGGGTCGCCATATATTTGTATTGGGAATCAAACGGAATTTTACTGCGCAGTTCTGTTTCCACCGTGGGCAACGTTGCCTTGGCGGCGAGCACTTTGAGTGCCCCTTCGGTCGGGCCACCGGTAATTTTCCAAAAACCGCTATCGTCTTTGATCAGTTGACTGTCATTGCATAAATCAATGGTGCGCAGATAGCGCGCCAGCAATGAATCAGCGGCGATGGATACCGGGCGAGAATCCTCCAGTGAATGAATGGTGCCTACCGGTTCGTAGCTGTCACCCTCGACACGATAGACCGCATCAGCGGTGATAATGGCTTTGACCGTCATTTCGTTCATGGTCAGGGTGCCGGTTTTATCGGAGCAGATAACCGTCATCGCCCCCAGGGTTTCTACCGTGGGCAGTTTGCGAATAATGGCGCGTTGCCGTGCCATCGCCTGCACACCCAGTGAGAGGATGATTGAAATAATGGCAGGCAACCCTTCCGGTACAGAGGCAACCGCCAGGCTTATCAATGAGAGCGTTAATTCGGAAACCGGCATATCACGGAACAGGATGCTGAAAACAAACAGCGCTGCCATCATCACCAAAATAAGGATGAAAATCGCCTTGCCCAGTTTGTCCATTTGCACCAGCAGCGGTGTGCGATGTTTCTCAATATCCGCCATCATCTGGTTAATGTGGCCCAGTTCTGTGTCGCCACCGGTAGCAATAACCACCCCCTTCCCACCGCCAGAACTGACCGTTGTACCCGAGAACAGTAAATTGAGGCGATCGCCGAGCGGTAGCTCGCCGCTTAATGCCCCGGTTTCTTTCTGCACAACCGTGGATTCGCCCGTCAGTATGGCTTCTTCAACGCACAGATTGTGCGCTTCGATAACCCGTAAATCCGCAGGGATTCTGTCGCCAGCGCGAATAACGACGATATCGCCAGGAACCAATGCCGTCGTTGGCACCGTTTCATGCTTACCCTGACGTATCACCAATGCCTCACTGGAAAGCATATTACGAATGCTTTTCAAGGATTTTTCTGCGTTGCTTTCCTGAATATGGCCAATCAGCGCATTGATAACGGCTACGCCAAGAATCACTGACATATCAACCCAGTGCCCCATAACGGCCTTCAATAGCGCGGCAGCGAGTAAAACGTAGATCAACACATCGTTAAAATGGGCTAAAAAACGCAACCAGGCCGGTTTGCCTTGCTTTTGCGGCAAGGTATTTTCACCGTAGGTTTGGAGACGTTTCACGGCATCCTGGCTGTCTAGTCCCGTTGCGCTGGTTTCCAGCCGGGCCAAGACCTGTTCTACATTGCGCTGGTAATCGTTATTCGCAGCGGGTTTGTCATTTGAAAGCATATCGTTGTTCATAAGCGCTGACCCTTTTCGTCATCATTAACCTGATACCCAAGCGGACAGAAACGTATTAACGGGTGACCTGCGTTGATAATGGCGTCATTGTTATAAACAGGCTGCATCTCCGTAACATAACGCACAAAAATAAAATCAACTAATTCAGATTGTTATAAAAATCACGTCAAAAACAAGCTGATTTAAACGTAGCACAATGTTATGCGTTTTATAGGGTTAGGCGTGAATACACGTAAAAATTTCACATAAGTATTTTTTCATGGTGATTTAATCTGAGCGGTATTCTCAGGGTTTTTATCAAGCAAACTACAAACACAATAACCGTAATGCCAAAAAATGACTCAGCGCAGACATGCCACTTCTGACTTTTATTGTTTTCAGGTTAAGCTAGATTTTTTATTTTCATTTTTACAACAAATCATAATGGAGTGGACTGATGAGAATATATTCGTCGATTATTAATCCATGTACGGACTCTTTAGATGTAGCTTTGGCGAAAAAATCAAAAAACGCTGGCATTTCCAGAAAAACACTCAATAAGCTGGTTAAAATTGCTAGCACATCCATTGGCTTGTCAAAAAAAGAGGCGAGAGATATATTCTTTAATAGCGGGGAAACAATAAAAACGCCAGAGGCAAAACAGCTTAGCAATAAAATATGTAAAGCCCTACCCTATGTCTCCAATCAGCACGTAAAGCAGCTGTATACCACCTGGATGAAGAACTGTGGTGTTACCATAATGCCTAAAATGCCCGATGTGTGTTCTTACTCGGATTTTATGCATGAACACAGTAATATGCTTGGCAATATGGTGACTGAAAGTAAAGAAGCCGTTGTGGTTATTGATAAATTACATGCTAATCGGTTGATAAAAATCTTTTTCGATGGCGAATCACCGGGCATGATCAAAGATCAAACAGAAGCATTTAATCGCTATTACGGTGATGGCTCAGCCAGTGAATTATCCGGTCGTGCAATTGTGTTAACGAATATCAGCGGCTGCCCGCTGTCACAGGTAAACCAGTTTCATGAAGATGCCGATGTCGATTTCGTGAAAACCGTGGCAAGAATGATTGATAACGATGTGCATTCAATAGATTTTTCTAAGGATGATTTCTTATACAACACGGAATATAAAAGCTTTCTCCCCATCGATATGAAGACGCTCAAGATCGACGCCATTAACCACGAGGCCTTGCAGTCAGCGCTGCGCTACATCAGAGAACGGGTATTAAACGGTGCGCGACCTTGATGAAAATATAAATATAGCACCGGGTGTGGTGAGCCACACCCGGTGCAGTAACGATGCGCGGTTATTGGTTTAGCAGTACGGTGGTTTTATATTCCCATAACCGATTGTAATTAATGTCATCCAGATCGCGTTGTGGGTTTGCATTGCCTTTAAATGGTCTGCTGGTCGTGGCAGCTGCACTCCATGGGTTGAGTAAGTCATAGCCACTATCAACCGTGCTGTTGCGAATCACTAGTTGACCATTTGCTGTCTTACCGGGCAAATAACCGGTCTGGCGCGCGCCCTGATCCCAAGCCCGGCCCATGTTGGCCCTCTGTTTACCCGATTTATAGCCACTGTCGGACGTCAGCGCGCTGTTGATCACCAAGAAACCGTGTTTCACCCACGGCATGGTATCGGGGGCGAATACGTAGGCTTCTTTTGATTTCCGCGTAGATACGGTATGGAAACGAACGTTATCAAACACGGCGGTGGCACGACCAAAGACGTAATCAACATCACCTTCGATATAGCTGTCCTTGATATAGGCGCGGCTGTAGTGATCGGTGACGTAATTATTCTTTTTATCGCTGGTGTTGACGAAGAAGGTATCTTGCCGCCCAATCAAACGCACCTGCTCTAGCTGAATCTTATCGCCATCCGTTCGCAGCGCTACGCCCTGATGAGTACCGCTGTCTACCGTATCCAGCAGCGAGTTCACCACCGTCAGGTTTTTTAACTGAAACTCATCGCTCTGTGACCACAAAACCGCAGCGCAGATGGTATCAATCGTCTTGTTCTGTTTTGATGCGCAAACGTCATACATATACCAGGCAGGATCGCCAGACTGATATTGTTGATTGGCATTAACAATCGTTCGGTAGGTGGCCGGTGAAACCATCGAGTCCAATCCCAGCGAGATGACGGTTTTTTCCGGGGTATCACCTGCGCCAAACAACGTTATCGGTGGCGCTTCAGCAGGCACATAAACCGTGCCGATGTAGGTTCCTGGCTGGACTTTAATGTAAATACGCTGATTGCCTTTCTGCTGTTGCAATGCCGCATTCACTGCGTCTTGAATCTGCGTGTAGGTAGCGCCATCAATCCCTTTGGTGGGGCCCACCACATAGGGCGTATTCACTGAAGCGATATTGATAGGCTGCGGCGTCCAGGCGTCCGCAATGGGTGAAGCATAGAGCCCACGATAGGCAAAATAGTGTTGTTGTGTAAAACGCGCGGCTTCATCGCTGGAAAGTACGGGCCGCAGTGTCGTTCCAGGAAATGAAGGTTGATATTGTGCCTGTGGCGATGTTGCAGTTTGACAAGCCGCCAACAGCAAAGAAACGGATACCGCAGCAGCAATACCGGAGAATGGCTGATATTTCACTTCTCACCCCATGCAGATTAATAAAATGAAATCGAGTTTCAATTCTATTTGCAAGCAAAAGAAAAAAAGTGAAGCCCGATCATGGTTTTAGTATCGTCTCCCCTCAGGCACTGCTGATTGGGTTTTATCAATAAGAGGTGGTATTGCAGGAGAGTGGTTTTTGGTTAAACACAATGTATGTTGTAACTAAAATGAATATGTAGGGTGATGATTCAATCGCCACTGGCGTTATTCCTTTACACCAACGGTGCCAAGCAAAGCTCTTCGCTTTCAGACAATTGGGTTTTCAACACGGAGCGTTCTACCTGATGGCAGGCATGTTGCGCAGCCTGAGCTGGAGATTGCCCCTCGAGTAAGGCAGCCGTCAGTTCGGCACAAAACAGATCACCTGTGCCTTTCGGCGCAATCGGCAAGCGGTTGTGCTGGATAGGCACCACCGTATCGCGCGTGACGCACAGCGCTTGAATCCGTTGCTTATCGAGGTTGCCTGGCGCACTGGTGACAACCACCCACTCCATCTTTCCTTTTAGTAACGTACGCGCAGCAGCAATTGCTGATTCGGCACTGTCCAGCGTCATGGCCGACAAACAGCTCAGCTCAAACGTATTGGGCGTCAACCCGGTAGCCAACGGTAATACCTCATCGCGATAGCAGGCATTTATCTCGGCATTAACATAGTAGCCGCAGTCAGTATCCCCCATCACCGGATCGAGAATGATATGAATAGCCGGCCACGCGTCGCGCACCTGTTTAAGCCAGGCAACGAGCGGCGGCACCAGTGTGGTCGTGCCGATGTAGCCAATGATGATAGCTCGCGCATGTGTTAATGCGCCCCGCTCTAGCAAACCTTGCAGAAAGCCTTCAAACCATTCGACCGGAATTTTTCCGCCATAACAGTTAGGATAATGAGGCGTATTGCTGAGAATGACCGTAGGCACCAATGCAACGCGTAACCCATGTTGCGATAGCGCCGGTACCGCGATACTGTTCCCTACGCAACCATAAACGACCTGTGACTGAATAGAGATCACATCATAGTGTGCAGGCCCGGAATGAAAATGGGCGCTTTCCGCGTCCGGCGTGATGGGTACGTACTGCAT